>CANUDF010000022.1 GCA_947857085.1 Candidatus Gastranaerophilales bacterium
GCAAATTCCGACGACAATGCGATTACTACGCAAACTACGTTTGCTCGTAATGACAGGTTACTTGCTTTTACTTTGGCTGAGGTACTTATTACTTTAGCAATAATTGGCGTAGTAGCGGCAATGACAATACCGACACTTGTTGCTAATTACCAGAACAAAAGCTGGAACACAGCAGCAACAGTCTTTGAAAGAAAACTTGAAGAAGCTCTCAAAACTATGAATACTCAACAAACTCTTGCCGGTTACAAAAATACTGAAGACTTTGTTAACGAATTAAGCAAACATTTTAAAATTACTAAGATTTGTAAAAATGATGCCCTTACTGATTGTTTTGAAGATAAAGTTTACTGGGGCAATGAAAACGAAGAAATAGAGATTTCCAATATTAAAAATGCCAGCAAGTTTGGGCAAAAAGATTGGGATACTGAAACAATAGGGTTGCAGTTTGCAAACGGAACAACAGGTATAGTTGCCTACAATCCTGATTGCAGACAAGACCCTTACAGCAACCAAATAACAGGAACTTCTTGTTTAGCATTATTATATGATACCTCAGGTATGAAAAATCCTAATACGCAAAACAAAGACTTAAGAAGTATTAACGTAGCAAGCTTAGGCGGTAGTAATTGTGCGTTTGAATTAGACGGCGTTTGTTTTACTGCGCCGTTTAAACCGGACGCCATGAGCTTAGCTGATTGTCAAGCTGAAGTTGAAAAAGGCGACTTAGGAATAAAAGAATGTCCCTACGACGGAGACTATTGGGCAGGTGCAGTAAAAGCCTGCGGCGGTGTTGATAAAATGCCGACAATGGCGCAAGTTGCAAAGATAGCAGACTATGTATACAACACGAGTGGCATAGGAGCGAAACAAGACGTATCAGGCTTAACACTTGATTATGACAAAGTAGCAGAGCTTGGCTTCACAGCTTCTCAAGGCTCATCGTTTTACGTCTGGTCTGGTGAGGAGTACAGCAAGTGCTGCGCATACGGCCGCGCCTTCACCCCTACCCGCACGCGCTGGTACAACGTCAGCACCCGTGAATACAGCAACCTACAGGCGGTTTGCTTAGGTGATTAGAATTTCATGTCATTACGAGCAGGCCCTAGCCTGCGTAGTAATCGCACAGTTGCAAAATATTAATAAATATGATATAATTTTTTCATAGGTTCAAGGAAGCGTACCTTGAACTACCTCCAATTTTTTAGAGCCATTAAGGCTCTTTTTTATTACGAATGTAAACATTTTTTTAACAAACGCAATTTTAATTTAAAAAAATACTTTATATAAATGTGTATAGTGATTAGGTGTGTACAATTATGTCAAATGCAGTTTCATCATTAATATTTGCATGCAGAAACGTCGACAAAACCCAGAACGGTGAAATCGGCAGAGCTCCTGTTGCAGCAGCTCAAAGTATTAATGTAATGAACGAAGTTACAAAATATAACAAAGCGCTTGCAAAAGGTGCAGATGCAGCAACAAGTATTTTCAATAAAATGGCGGAACATAACAAAGCAGTTAACTATGCTGTCAAAGGTGTTAACTGGGCTACGAAAAACGTAAACCCGCTTATTTGTGTATCAGGCGGTTTGAAAGTAGCAATGGCCGATGACAAAACAAGTGCGGCAATTAATGAAGTTACCGCATTATCGACAATGTTTGCCGGTGAAACAATTGCAAAAAAGGCTCTGCCAAAACTTATTGAAAAACTTCCTCTCAACAAAAAAATGGGAGCTGTTGTAAAAGGATTGTTGTTTGTCGGAGCGTCAATGGCATCTTATGCTTTGGGCGAGGGATTGGGCAAAGATTTAGCAAAAGATGTTAAAGCCAGCTGGTCGCCCGAACCGGCAAAAATCAACCAGATGGCTTAAGTAAATTGTCGTTCAAATATGTTATAATAGTCCTATGAAAAGGATTTTTATAACTATTTTTATATTTATAATAAACTTATTTATTCAAAATCCTTGTTTTGCAATAAAGATAGGACTTCAAACCGCGGTAAAAACTATCGGAATAGGTGCAAGCACGGAAGCTGTTATTATTGATGCAAACACAAACCACAGTATCTGTTCGCTTGATGCGATGAAAGGTTATGAAGTCAGACCTTACAGAAATAAAATTGCAATAAAATACAATGGGAAATACTACAAAATCGACAGCGACAATGTCGTTTTAAAAACCGAAAAAGAGGGATTTGTAAGCGTAAAAAATAAATGGTACCGCGGCAATTTAATGATACAAAACAAAGACGGCAAGCTTACGGTAATAAACAATGTCAATATAGAAGATTATATAAAAGGTGTTCTCCCGTCTGAAATGCCGTCCGGCTGGGAGACAGAAGCCTTAAAAGCTCAGGCTGTTGCCGCAAGAAGTTTTGCTCTTGCAAATTTAGGCAAACGTGCAAAATACGGCTATGACCTAAACGACACAACCGAAGATCAGGTTTACGGCGGCGCATCGGCAGAAACAGCCAAAACAAACCAGATTGTAGATGATACAAAAGGTATTGTCTTAATATATGATTTAAAAATTATTCCTGCCTACTATTCAGCCTCTGCAGGCGGTCAGACAATAAACGCTTCTGCAGCTTGGGGAAATGACCTGCCATTTATTCGTTCCGTGCCGTCTTATGACGATAATGTAAAGAAAAATGGTCATGGTGTCGGCATGTCACAGCATGGTGCAAATAATTTAGCCAAACAAGGATACAATGCATATCAAATTTTACAATATTTTTATAAAAATGTTAAGTTTGCCCGTATAAACCCTGAATATTATCATTAGGGGTATTATATGCCTAAAATCCAGATACAGCAAGGTTTTTAGATGTATATAACGGCGCATATCCAGTATATATTTAATTTTTTTTTGTAAAAGGGCTTGCCAAAACTAAAAAAAATGCTATAATAAGTTTTGTCGATATACAAAAGCATGCGGAGAGAAAATGGTTTCTTATTTACCGTAGGCAAAAAGGAAGAAGGAGGTTCGTAATGAACAAAGAAGAATTAGTAAAAGAAGTATCAAAAAAAGCAAAAGTTTCACAAAAAGCATCTGCTGACGTTATTGCAGCAACTTTAGAAACAATTCAAAAAACAGTTGCTAAAGGCAAAAAAGTAACTCTTGTTGGCTTCGGTACTTTCGAACCACGTAAAAGAGCTGCTAGAACTGGCAGAAACCCGCAAACTGGTGCAGTATTAAAAATTGCTGCTAAAACAGTTCCTGCATTCTCAGCTGGTAAAAAATTCAAAGAATTAGTAAAATAGTTTTTTGATTATAGAGAATTAAATGGCCGGTCAAATGACCGGCCATTTTTTAAACAGATAAAAATGTCACAAACTTATCACCGTATTTTTTTTGTTTGATAAGTTCAAATCCGGAAAAATCGACTTCATTTACATGTTCTAAAATTATTATATTTCCAGCAATATTTTTCACTGCTTCAAGACTTTTTTCATAAACTCCGGCAAAATACGGCGGATCAATATAAATCACATCAAATCTTTCTTCAAATTTGGTCGCTAATTTAAGGCTGTCGCCGATTAACAATTTTGGGGCATTTGGGAATTTTTTAAAATTACTTTTTATAATCCCCGCGGCTTTAGGATTTTTTTCAATAGCTACAGCAGAAGAAAAACCTCTTGATATTGCTTCAAGCCCCATAATTCCGGAACCAGCATACATATCAAGGAAACTTTTACCCTCAAAATCAATAATTGCCTGCAAAGTGTTAAACACACCCATTCTGACCTTTGACAAAGTTGGACGAGTTATGTTCTCGTCCGGTGCGGTAATCTTTTGCCCTTTATATTTTCCTGCGGTTATAATCATATTAACTATTTTACAACGAATAAAATTTAGTGTATAATACAATTCCAGGGAGAGAAAATGGCAGAAAAAAACAAAACAGATGTCATAGTTATTGGTGCAGGTCCTGCGGGGATTTCCTGTGCAATTACAATAGCCCGTGCAGGAAAAAAAGTTGTTTTGATTGAGCGCGGAACTTTTTCCGGCAGTAAAAACGTTTTTGGCGGCGCTATTTACGCACAGCCGACCAAAGAAATCTTCCCTGACTTTGAACAATCTGCCCCGCTTGAACGCAGGAATGTTGAACACAAATTTGCAATCCTCGGCGAGGAAGACAGTACAGTTATTTCTTACAAAAATAAAGCCGAAGAAGCCGGAAGCTACACCGTAATTCGGGCAAAATTTGACCGCTGGATGGCTGAAGAAGCAAAAGAAGCAGGTGTTTATCTTGTTGAAAAAACAGTTGTGCGCGAGCTTTTGACCGAAAACGATAAAGTTATCGGCGTTAAAACAGAGCTTGAAGATTATTACGCTGACATTGTAGTTCTGGCAGATGGTGTAAATTCGCTTCTTGCAAAGCAAATAGGGCTGCGTGAAGATATCCAGCCAAAAGATGTAGCACTGAGTGTTAAAGAAGTTATCAAACTGGATAAGGCAAAGATTAACGACAGATTTAATATCGCAGACGATGAGGGTTGTATTTATGAAATTTTCGGCGGCCCTATGCTTGGAATGCTAGGACTTGCGTTTATGTATACAAACCAAAATTCAGTAACAATAGGGCTTGGGATAACATTAAGCGAGCTTGTTGAACGCGGTTTGCGCCCTTATGATTTATTAGAAAAATTAAAATCACACCCGACTGTTGCGCCTTTAATTAAGGACGGAGAATTGCAGGAGTATTCCGCACATTTAATACCCGAGGGCGGATATAAAAAAGTTCCGAAGCTTTCTTCTGACGGGGTTATGATTGTTGGTGATGCGGCGATGCTTGTCAATAATCTTCACTGGGAGGGTACAAACCTTGCAATGATTAGTGGAAAACTTGCAGGAGAAACAGCAGTCGAAGCGTTAAATGCAAATGATTTTTCTGCAAAATCACTTCATAAGTATGAAGAAAAATTGAAGAATTCTTTTGTTATGAAAGACTTAAAAACATACAAAGATTTGATGGATATTGCACATAAAAAAAGCGACGCATTTCTGGATTACTACCTGAGAACAGTTAACTCGTTCTTTAAAATGTTTACATCTGTAGATAGTGTCCCTAAACGGGAAAAGTATTATAATTTTATTGGAACATTCTTTAAAGAAAGAAAATTCCTTAATATCTTAAGCGATTTTTGGCACGCGCTGAGACTTGTATGGAGCATTCTGAAATGGTACTAGAAGATAAATTATTTACAGTTAAATACAAACCTGATACGGTTTCTCATTTAAATCCTGATTTTGACAGTTGTAAAACATGCGAGACCAGAATTTGTACAAAAATTTGTCCTGCAAATGTGTATGAATGGGACAGCGCTAACAAAAAACTTATTGTTAATTTTGAAAACTGTCTTGAATGCGGGGCTTGCAGAATTGCCTGCTCAAAGCAGTGTTTAAAATGGGAATACCCGAAAGGCACAAAAGGAGTTACTTTTAAATTAGGATAAAGGAGACGGAAAATGAAAGAAGAGTACAGTAATCAACAAAGACGCTGGTATGACAAAGACCCTGTGTTATCTCAGGCAGTAAGCACGCTTGAACACAGCGACGACCAGACACAAATCAGAATTGCTTTGAATTTAATTAAAATCATTATCGAACACAACATTGAAGAAGAAAAATTTGAAGCTGTTGAAGATATCATTAATGCTGTTGGCTCAGGTCTGGACGATAACAGAAAAGGCCGCTGGTACGATATTGACACAACTTTAAGAACAGCAATGAATATGCTTCAAAACTGTCCGGAAGCAACCCAACATGTTATTGCAAAAGAAATGGCAAAAATGGTTGTTGATAAAATCAAAACAGAAGAATCTGACGAAGACGATGAAGAATAAGAATTAAAAAAGGATACCTTAACCGGTATCCTTTTTTATCAATCACACTTATGTTTACCATCCCAGCTTAAATCATCGCAGTGCATATAATCCATATTTTTGTTATCAATTACCCAGGCTGCACAACCGTATCCATTATATTTATCAGTACTATTTTTTCGGTCGCAGTTGATATCAAATGTTCGACCGTAACCCAGTCTTCCTATAGGAGCCAGACCGCTTTCATAGATGTAAAAAAAGAAAATATCTTTTCCAATTGTATTTGGTGGAGTATCTAAACCGTTTATATCTATACCAAAATCTCCACATGAAGTTTGGTCTGTGCATTTAAGATTTTCTATCCAACCGCCGAGAAGTGTTGTCCCGTCTGTCAGATTTAACTGCGCATAACCCTCTTCTGTTTCAAGTCCGGAGAGACTATAAACTTTATTGTTCAAATTACTTTTATTGTTCCAGTCCGAATTAATCTGTCTTGTAACCTTTAGATAAGGCGAAAGCTTATCCCAGAATAATTTTGCATTACTGTCGGCTTCGGGACTGTAGTATATATCGCCGGTTTCTTCATCTTTTTCATAATCTGCGCCTCCCTTAAATCCCCACGTTGATAACTCACCGTTTTCTGCCCTTGCCATTGCATAGGCATTACTAACTGTTGCATAAGCTTTCGTAAGGCGTGTCACCGTTGCTTTCTCCTGATACTTTGTTATAAGTGTTGGAATAGTCATAGCCGCGACTATACCAATTATGGCTAAAGTAATTAAAACTTCTGCAAGCGTAAACGCTTTAGACAAATGTTCTATTGAATGTAACAGTTCAACCGGCTTTGTTAAAATAAAATTTTTTTTCATTTTTATCTCCTTATTGGTAATTTATATGTTCTCATTTAGTAATATTATAAGTTACCGGATTATATATGTCAATATAGTAAAATAAAGTTAGTATGCAAAATGGCAAAGAAATATTAAACCAGTTAGGCAGAAACATCAAAGCAGAACGTGTACGTAAAGGTTACACGCAGGAGGCTTTTGCTGAAAAAGCAGGCGTTTCCCGTGAATACATAAGCAGAATAGAACGGGGACAGGAAAATATGTCTATCTTAAAAATTCTAAATATTGCCGAACTTTTAGAAACTGATATTAAAAATCTGTTATTATTCTAAACTATAAACCCACAGTTCTGAAAATCATATAATATCTGTGTGAACCCCAGTAGACAATCAGTGATAAAAAGTTATTGTCTAAGTCAGTTGCTTCAAGATAAGTTTGCGGAGCAGGTTTACGCTTTGAACTTTTAAAATGTTTTCCGACAAAGTCAAGAAAGTTTATATGTACCCTTTGAGACCAGGTTAACTTAGGTTTCGGCAAATTTTCATCATAGAAAAATTCAGGAGTGATATCTCTGTCATAAACAGGAATAATATATTTTATTTTACCCTGCTCTTTAAAAAGCATATACCAGTTTCCCTCATGCTCACGCGGGGTTAAAAGATAATATCCCGGTTCAATTGTTATTGTTTTGAAAAACAGCGGAGAGGTAAGCCTGAATAACGGATACGGCGACCATGATGTGTCTTTTATATCGTAAAATTCACCGGGGTCAATCCCATGAACATACTTGTGCGTAGGAACCTCCAAATCGCGGTAAATTTGTTCGTAATCAACATCTTTGGCCAGAGCAGTTGAGGCTATCATTATAAAAAATAAGGTTACGAATATTTTCTTCATAACCTTATTTTAATAGTTTTTCTGCAAAAATCAATCATTTTAACAGATTAGATATTTGCTAATTTTGTATAGTAATCATTTGCTCTTTCAAATTTATGAGCTGCATTGAACAATCTAGCTTCATGCAATTGCGGAGCAAGAATTTGTAAACCTATAGGCATACCGTCTTTATCAAATCCGGCAGGAATACTCATTCCAGGAATACCCGCAAGGTTTGCGCTGATTGTAGCAATATCTGTTAAATACATTGCAAGCGGATCATTTGATTTAGCACCTAATTCAAAAGCAGTGTTAGGACACGCCGGTGAAATCAATACATCAGCTTTTTTAAATGCTTCGACAAAGTCCTGAGTCACAAGTGCTCTCATCTGTTGTGCTTTTTTGTAATAAGCGTCATAGTAACCAGAACTTAGAGCATAAGTACCAAGCATTATACGGCGTTTTACTTCCGGCCCGAAACCTTCTGCACGGGTTTTGGTGTACATTTCCAGCAAGTTTTTAGCATCAGGCGTTCTGTAACCGTATTTAACTCCGTCAAATCTTGCAAGGTTTGAAGAACATTCAGCAGTTGCAAGTATGTAATAAATTCCGATTGAGTGTTTCAAATTAGGCAATGAAATTTCAACTATTTCAGCACCCAGATTTTTGTAGCACTCGATTGCAGCTTCCATTGCTTTTTGTACGTCAGGTGCCAGAACATCTGTCATAAGTTCTTTTATAACACCGACTTTTAAGCCTTTAATATCATTGTTCAGGCTGTCAGCGTAATGTTCAACAGGCAAATTTAATGATGTTGAATCTTTAGGATCGTGTCCTGCTATAACTTCAAGAAGATTAGCCGCGTCTTCAACAGTTCTTGCAAAAGGCCCGATTTGGTCTAATGAAGATGCGAACGCAATTAACCCGTATCTTGAAACGCGGCCGTAAGTAGGTTTCATACCGACAATACCGCAGAAAGATGCAGGAAGTCGGATTGAACCGCCTGTGTCTGATCCCAATGATAGTGTAACTTCGCATGCCGCAACACTTGCAGCAGATCCGCCTGAAGAACCGCCTGGAACTTTATTTAAATCCCAAGGGTTGTGAACCTTTTTAAACGCTGAGTTTTCATTTGAAGAACCCATTGCAAATTCGTCTAAGTTAGCTTTTCCCAAAATAGGAACGAAATTATCCAATAATTTTTGTGTAATTGTTGCGTTAAAAGGTGATATAAAGTTTTCAAGAATTTTGCTTGAGGCGGTTGTTTTTGAATCCACCAGATTCATATTGTCCTTTAAAGCTAATGGAATACCAGCAAGGAGCGGTAATTCTTCATTGCGTGCAATTTTTTCGTCAACTTTTTTTGCTGTCTCAAGCGCTGTTTCTTTTGTTAAAGAATTAAAAGCGCCGAGTTTTTCATCAACTTCCGCAATTCTTTCAAATGCTGCATTTGTTAACTCTACAGCAGAAATTTCTTTATTTTTTAAGGCTTTGCTTTGTTCAGCAGCCGATTTTTTTAAAAGCTCGTTCATATTTTCTCCTTAAAAGCTATCTTTATAAAAAAATTGTATGACAAAAACAAGCTGTTGTAAATAGAAAGCTTATTTCTGTTTCATTTGCCCGATAGTTCTTGAGATTTGCGAATGAAGCTGATTTGCCTGATATAAATACTCGGTCAATTTTTCATAGTTTTGATTTTTTTCACCGTAAGGAACTTTCATTTCAATCAAGGCATCAACACTTTTATTTATAGCCGAAAGTTTTTCCAGAGAATCCCCGAGGAAAACAATAGAGTTAAATTTTTTGGAAACTTTTGCAAGTACATTTCTGGATAAAAATGTCTGGGCTTTTCTAATCCATGGGATTTCAATAACTTCGCCGGTCAATGTTTTGATTTTTTTGCTTGAATTTGCATGTTCGCGGTTAAGCTCAAACAATTCCTGTTCAATACGTTGTTTTCTAACGCGAAGGCTGAGCACTTCGTTCTGGGTTCCGTATAATTCGGCATTTTTAATCTTACCGTTTATATCTGTCAAAGCTTTTTGTTTTTCTGATATTTTATATTCCAGTTTTAATTTATCAGTTTCGGCTTCGGGTAAAGTTTTATCATTTAAAATATTAGAATCATACCCGTTCAGCCGGTTATGCATAGGATTTGAAGCAGCAGATTTCGGTTCCTCCGTCAAATGCCCGGCACCTGTAAACGGATTTTGTTTTACTGATTGTACAGGATTTACATTGAAAAAATTCTCACTATTATCCATACTCTTATTTTACGATAAAAAAATAAAATTTTTCACCTGCAAAAAGAGGAAATTATTCAATAGTAAAGACTTTTTTGTAATAAAGTATCATGCCCCAGATTGTCAAAACAATATTAGGCATCCATGCTGCCAAAAACGGATCCAGTTTTCCGCCCTCACCAAAAGATATTGACAATGCCCTTATCAGATAATAAACAAAAATAATAAGAATACTGAACAAAAATCCGCGGTTATAACGCACCCTCGGTGGAGTAATAGCCAATGGAACCCCTATAAGCACAAGTGCTATTGTTGTAACAGGAAGCGCTATTTTATCAAAAAGTTCAATTACAATTATACGTTTTTGTTCCGGCGGTAGAATGGTTGTGGCAAGATATTTAACTAGTTTAGAAAAATTCATTTCTTTTGCAACATTTTTGTTTAGCTCTTTTGTCATATCAAGCCCGAACTTAATTTTTGAATCATCAAAAAGCGTTGTGTTTAAAACTTTTCCTTCACTATCAACCGTATACAATGCACCTTTTTCAAAATTCCAGCCCTCAGGAGAAGTTTTTCCCTCCCTTGCCTGAAGAACCTGAATAGTTCCTTCTTTTGAAGTATCTAGAACAGTAATATTATGAAGCGTTTTGTTTTCGCAGTATCCGACATAAAATAATCTTTTCAAAAATCCATTTTCACCAAGTTCTTTAAATACAAAATTCTGCTTGCCGTCAGGAATATTTTTCTGACCCAGTGCCCATAACGCAAGATCTTTTGACTGTTTGGTCATGACAGGCACAATGCTTTCATTAATAAAGAAACTAAACAGTGACATTATGACCGCAAAAATAAAAATAGGTTTCGCGATTCTGTTTAAACCTATACCGCACGCTCTCATAACTGTAATCTCTGATTTTAAGCTCAAACCGTTCAATGTCATAACCGTTGAAAGCAAAACACCCATAGGGATTGTCATAACTATTACTGAGGGCAGGTTTAGAATAATCATCATTAAAGCAACTTTAAATGGAATGCCGAACAATGAAATTTGTTTGATAAGAGTGATAAATGTATCAGACGCAAAAATAATTGATGTAAAGACGCATACACCCATTAAAAACATCTCTATAACCTGCTTAAGAATATATTTATCAAGCAGAGTTATATTTTTTAATTTATTTATCAAACTATCCAACATATTTTTATTCTATTCTAAAAACCCGATTTAAGCAAATCAGAATTTTAATAAAACTTTCAAAGTTTCTTTTTCTTTATTTTTTTCAAACGCTTCAATTGCATCATCAACAGAGTATGTTGCTGAAATCAGCGGAGAAAAATCAATTTTTTCAGACTTCAAAAGTCTTAGCGCAGCGCCAAACTGACCGCAGCGTGAACCGAGGACAGTAATTTCATCAATTACAATCGGCGCAAGATTAAATTCCTTAGATGCGGCAACCGTACTTTTAAGAACTAAAACTCCGCGCGGTTTAGTAAGTGCCAGAGCTGTCTCAAACCCTGAAATTGAACCTGTTGCCTCTACAACAACATCATATTTCTTTTCTATTGCAAAATCCTGCAATAATGATGTTTCCACACCTTGTGCCTTTGCTATATCGAGTTTGTTTTGATGTTTACCTACAAGAGTGACATCAATGTTTTGTGCGTTCAGGGTTAATGCTGTAATAAGCCCAAGCTTACCGTCACCAAGCACAACAACTTTTTCAAACGGTTTTATATGAAGCTGTTCGGTAATCTCGCAGGCAGCAGCTAAAGGTTCTACAAATACAGCCTGCTCGTCCGAAACATTATCAGGAACTTCAAACAAAACTTCCAGAGGCATTGTAAAGTATTCCGCAAAACATCCGTCTTTTCTCCAGATACCTAAAGTGTGACGGTTCGGGCAATGGCGGTAAAGTTTTTCGGCGCAATATGGACACTCAGGGTCTTTGCAGCCGTAGCTTATTTCAGACACTACGCGTTTTCCAAGAAGTGATTGGTCAGGGTCGTTAATTTCTTCAACAATACCGACGGCTTCGTGCCCTAAAATACCAACGTAGCCCATATAGCCCTTTGTTATTTCAAAATCAGTATTGCAAATTCCGCCTAATGTAACTCTGACAAGTGCTTCACCCTTTTGCGGAACAGGTTTTTTATAATCGTTTACAAGTTTTAATTCATTATCAAATACTACAGCTTTCATGTTTTTACTCCTTATTTATAAATAGATTTTAACACAAAAACTCCATACTAAGATTTACTTTTATTATTTTGGTAATAATTTTTCCTTAAATTAACTGCATTATATTGATATTTTCAAAAAAACTGGTATAATTACAATTATGAAAAAAATAATCCTGACCTTATTTTTAATATTAGGGATTGCCTCATTTTCCTATGCTGAAGAACTTGATAATGTCCAGCTTCCCATGAGAGATTATGACGGGATTGAACTGCCTGCGGGAACATTTATTCCTATTATAAACACACAGGATATTTCAACAGAATATTGTCCCGAAGGTTACAAGGTTAAATTTATTGCAACAAACGATTTGTATTTGCATGAAACGAATATAATTCCAAAAGGTACTGAATTTTTCGGCTATATTGAAAAGATTAATGAACCTGTAATAGGGACTCATGCTTCTATGAAAATCAAAATAAATAAAATGCTTCTGTCAGATACATTTGAAATTCCTATAAAGGGTTATATATACACATCAAATAACAATTTAATAGGCGGCGGGATAAGTGAACCGGCAGAATATGTAAAAGTTCCGCACTTTCAACAGCGTTTTCAGGGACGCTTCTGGACAACCAGAGGACCTACACTCCAAATCCGCCCGGGCGGTAAAAGAAAAATGGGTGAACATACAAGAGTTAATGCAGGTGAAGACGGTTTAATTATTTTAACAGCTCCTGCCTGGATAACACATACCTTAACAAATTGACAATATACCTATAATAAAATACAATATAAATTAAAGAAAGGGGAGAACTTATGAATAAAAAAATTAACCTTGTGTTAGCAGTACTGCTTATTACCGGCACAACAGCTTTTGCGGCAAGCAACTATGACTATACACAAAATACTCCTGCACCTCTTTATCAGCCTAATTATTATCAGCAAAACAATTATAATATAAATAATGGTACTTTAAGAGGAAGCGTTGTCACTGTTCCGGCAGGCCAGCAGTTTAAGACTGTTGTTACAACACCGTTAAGCTCACAAAACTTAACTCTGGGACAAACAGTAACTCTTGCTCTCGGCTCAGATTTTTACTATAACAATAACCTTATAGCACCGGCCGGAAGCTCTGTAACAGGTACAGTTCTGGAAGTTTCAAAAGCAAAACACGGAAGCTTAAACGGAAAACTGCTTGTAAGATTTACTCAAATAATCACTCCGTACGGTATCCAGATACCTATTTCTGCTGTAATTAAAACTAATGATAACACAGGAGTTTTAATAGGCGGAACAAAATTAGATGTTACAAAAGAATACACTAAAGATGTAGCCGCAGGTGCAGGTGCAGGTGCATTATCCGGCGTTGTATTCGGTGCATTAGCCGGAGGAAATGTTGGTAAAGGTGCAGCTTTAGGTACCGCTGTAGGTGCCGGAGGAGGACTGGTTAAGTCTATCTGGGATAAAGGCAACGATGTTGAGATTCCTGCAAATGCTTCTATTGATTTAATTCTTACCCAGCCAATTACTGTTAACCCTGCTCTAAATCAGACCAATTATTAGTAAATCAGGCAATAATTTTATTTTAAATTTAAAATAAAATTATTACGAAGAAAGAATGACAGCAAAGGGAAAAAATGTCTATCTTAGGAAAATACACAGACAATTTAATAGATGAAGAAGAGTCAAATGAAAACGATTCCTACACGACACCGGCAGTTTTAAGAGAAGACAAAGATGAATTAACATTAAAAAAATCTATTGTTATCTCAACAATTTTACACCCGTCTGTATTGGGTGCTGCGTGGCTTACATTTATTATACTTGCGTTTTTCGGAATAAACTTTGCACTATTTGAAAGACCAAAACCTAAGATGAACGATATTGAATTTGTTCTTGTTGATCATGAAGATACACCATTAAACAAAAATACACCCTACCGTTCGGATATGAATTCACGTACAGGCGGTGAAAATGACCCGACCAGAAAGGTTTCCATGCCGTCGCCTGCACCGTCACAATCCAAACCAGCACAATCTTCTTCAGTAAGCACACCAATAAGAAAACCTACACCCGCACAACAGCCAAAAACGGTTCAACCAAGCAAAAAATCTGCTCATACAGTCCAGCCGAAACAACAACCCAAAGCTGTTCAGCAGGCAAAAACGCAACCGCCTACAGCACGACCGTCTTTGAAACCGCCAATGACACCTAAAATTACCCAAAAACCGTCATCAGCATTCAGAGTTCCGGTACCGTCAGGCGGAACAAAATCCGGCAGTTACTCAACCGGTCCTATAAGCAGTTCTGGTCATTCTTCAAGCGGAGGCGGGGGAAATTATGCTCCAACACCATCACTTGCACCTACCGGCGGAGGTTCATCTGCCGGAACACGTCTTGCTAAAGGCGGTGGTGGCAGCGCAGGAACCGGCAATATCGGCAACCCAGGCGGGGGCGGTGGAAGACCAGGTATTGACGCAATCAGAGAACCTGATTTCGGACCGTATATGAGAGACTTGCAAAGACGTATAAAAATGAACTGGGATCCGCCTAAAGGCAATGAAAGCAAGCGTGTTGTCCTGTTGTTTAAGATTGCAAAAGACGGAAGACTGCTTTCTTGCAGTGTATTCAAATCATCAGGCTTGCCAAATGCAGATAAAGCAGCATTAAATGCGGTTCAGCTTACAGCTCCTTTCAGACCGCTGCCGGCTGAGTTCAAAGGTTCAAGCATTGATATCCAGTTTACGTTTGACTATAACGTATTCGGGGCATCAGGTTACAACTAATATAAACAGAAGATAAAGTACATAAAAAGAGGATAAAAACTATGGAATTATTATTACACTCAATCAAACTTGACTGGCCGGTATTACTGCCTATTCTGGTATGTTCTATACTGGTAGTTGCAGTTGTTATCAACAGATTTTCTTTTTACAAAAGAAACAAAAGAGATGTTGTTCTATTTATACCCAAATTACAAAAAGAATTGGCTAAAGACAATCTTCAAGGGGCGCAAAGTCTTGCAATCCAATGCGGAGGAGTAATCGGTGAGGTTACAGAAGAAGCAGTAAGAATTTTCTCAGAACAAAGAAACGGATTTTCACGTTCGTTCGATATTGCAGCGGCTTTAGCTACAAGAAAACTTGAAAGCCACCTTACAATTCTCGGTACAATCGGCGGTGTGGCACCGTTCTTAGGTTTGTTCGGTACAGTTGTAAGAATTCTGTATACATTTCAAGACTTGGCTGTTCAAGGTAACCAATCAGCAGCAGTTGCTATGGGCATCGGTTCAGCATTGATTGCAACAGCTTTCGGTCTTGGCGTTGCGATTGTTGCGGTTATTTTCTATAACTCTTTCCAATCAATCGTAAAACGTTATGAAGATGACTTCCAGTTAATCAAGCTTCTTTTCTTAAGTTTTGTTGATTCAGAAGATGAAACAACTGTTACATCTCCAACATCTAATGCAATTTAGAAGGACATAAAAATGGCAATGAATTCAAAAAAAGGTAAATTATTTACTGAAATAAATATAACACCGTTAACAGATATCTTTCTTGTGCTGTTAATTATTATGATGGTTGTGGCGCCTACTTTCCAATCCATGGATAATAATATAGCAGTACCTGAAATTAACAGCGGGATTGCCATTGAACAAAACAAAGCAGAAATTGCAATTACTAAAGAGGGTTTGATGTATATCAACGGGAAACAAATTACACCGGAGCAGCTTGTTGATGAACTTCTGGCAATCAGAGATATGCTTGAAAAGCCCGAAGTTGTTGTAAAAGCAGATTCTCAGGTAAAAAGTTCCGAAATTATGAAAGTTATGAACGCAGCACAAGATGCAGAATATAAAAAATTAATCGTTGCAGGCGAACCTTTAAGCAAAAAAGAACAAAAAGAACTTAAGGAAGATAACGAAATCAGAGGGTAATAATAAATGTCCAGAAACAGAGATACATTCAATGAAATAAACATAACACCGTTAACAGATATCTTTTTGGTCTTGTTAATCATTATGATGGTTATTGCTCCTTTGCTTGACCAGCAGGGGCTGAACCTTACGGTTCCTGAAATGGTAGAACAGGAACAGGTGAAAAATGATGAGACCAAAATTCTTACGGTTTCTGTTTCATCTGACGACAGGTATTTTATTAACGGAGAAGAAATTGCTCCCGAAAGCCTTGAGGCAACGTTAAAACAAATGGCTAAAGATTATCCCGACGGATTAATGATTGAATCAGACGGCAATTCCACTCACGGTGCGGTTGTTAAATTAATGGACAACGCAAGAAATTCCGGTATAACAAGTATTTCAGTTTCAGAAGTTTAAAAATCGGGCTTAAGCCCGATTTTTTTAACAATATACATTTTAAGATTTTTGCGGTATAATATAAATGGATTTTATTATTGAGAGGTTAGTTAAATGAATAAAAGTCAATCTGCAGGTATGTATATAGTATTAGCAATTGTTGTACTGGTTTTTGTATCCTCAGTTTTTATGGCGGGACCTGCAACAAGTACAAGCGAGCTTTCTTACTCAAGCTTTGTTGAAAAGCTTGCAAATAAAGAATTTAAGAAAATTGAGAAAGCCGATGACTATTTGATTGCAATACCTGCAAACCAGCCTGATGCCGGCAAAACTAAAACTGAACAAAGCCCTTTTGGAATGGTTGAGAAAAAAGTTCCTACGGTTCAGTATAAAGTTTTGACACCGAATGATCCTGACTTGATGAAAAAACTGGAGGCTGCAGATGTTGAAATCGAAGTTAAAAAACCTGCTGAATCTTCTCAATTGTTAGGAATACTGGGTTCACTGCTTTTACCGCTTTTATTCATAGTTTTCCTAGTTGTAATGGCAAAAAGTATTCAAGCAGGCGGGTCTCAGGCAATGTCTTTTGGTAAAAGCAAGGCCAAAATGCTTCTGGACAGCAAAGTTAAGACAACTTTCAAAGATGTTGCAGGTATTGATGAAGAAAAGAAAGAACTTGAAGAAATCGTTGATTTTCTAAAACACGGTGAGAAATACATAAAACTTGGTGCAAAAATCCCGAAAGGCGTATTGCTTGTAGGTTCACCAGGTACAGGTAAAACTCTTATGGCAAAAGCCGTTGCAGGTGAAGCAGGAGTTCCGTTCTTTTCAATAAGCGGTTCTGATTTCGTTGAAATGTTTGTCGGTGTTGGAGCAAGCCGTGTAAGAGATTTGTTTGAACAGGCTAAAAAACATCAGCCATGTATTATATTTATAGATGAAATTGATGCAGTAGGACGCCAGCGCGGTGCAGGCCTCGGCGGCGGTCATGACGAACGTGAGCAGACATTAAACCAGTTACTTGTTGAAATGGACGGGTTTGATGAAAACGTAAATATCATTGTAATTGCAGCTACAAACAGACCTGACATTCTGGATAATGCTTTATTAAGACCGGGACGTTTCGACAGACAAATCGTAATTAACCGTCCGGATATCCTTGGCAGAGAACAAATCTTAGAAGTTCACGCTAAAAACAAACCGCTTTCAAAAGATGTTGAGCTTAAAGTTCTTGCAAAACGTACACCGGGCTTTACAGGTGCAGATTTGCAGAACCTTTTAAACGAGGCAGCACTTCTTGCAGCACGCCATGATCAAAAAGAAATTACTATGGAAAATCTTGAAGAAGCAATTGACAAAGTTATGGCAGGTCCTGAAAAGAAAAGCCGTATTATTTCCGATGAAGAAAAAGAAAATACAGCATACCACGAAGTAGGTCACGCTCTGCTTGCTAAACTTTTAGATAATACTGACCCGCTTCACAAAGTTTCCATAATACCGAGAGGTATGGCCCTTGGGATTACAATGACTTTACCTGAAAAAGACCATTTAACTATGAAAAAATCCCAGCTGCTTGACAGGATTACAATGACACTTGGCGGCAGAGTGGCAGAAGAAATAGTTTTCGGAAAAGATTCAATCACAACAGGTGCGTCAAATGACCTTGAAAAAGTAACAGCACTTGCGCGCAACATGGTTACAACATACGGCATGTCAGAAAAAATGGGTAACCTGCAATACGGAAAAAGTGAGGAGCACGTATTTATGGGACGTGATTTCGGTCATACAAGAGATTTTTCTGAAGAAATCGCTGCCGAAATAGATAAAGAAGTTAAGAAAATAGTTGATGAACGTTATGAAATTGCAAAAAAACTTCTCTTAGAAAACAGAGATATGCTTGAATATATTTCCAAAACTTTACTGGATGAAGAAACAATCGACGAAAAACGTTTCGCTGAATTGATGGAAAAAGTACAAAGTGAAAGACAAAATTCATAAAACCAGCTATGTTCTTGAAGTTTCTATTTTTAACCCGGAAGAAAATTTCCAAACAGCAAAGGATTATTTCAAGACAAATAATAGAAAACAATTAATTAAAAAGGCTGAAAGTACAGATTGTGATATTCTTAGTTTAAGGTTTAATATTACAGATATCAGCGAAATTTCAGCCGCAAAGAAAATACTTGAGAATTTATTGCCTCATATTACTAAACCGCTGATGCTTAGCGGCACAAACAATGATAATATTGACAAAGAACTTTTGCCGGCTATTATGGAAATCCCAGACAGGAAATGCATTATTTCCTTTGCAAATGAACACACTTACAAAGATATAACTCCATATGTGATAAAAAACGGTCATAAACTTGTTCTAAAAAGTCCTATAGATATCAATTTATGCAGGGAATTAAATATACTAACGTCAGATTTAGGACTGCGTCCTGAAAGAATTATAATAGACACTGACATAGGCGGTCTTGGATATGGTTTGGAATACGGCTACAGCATAATGGAAAAGATTAAGCTTGAAAATGATGAATATTTAAACATGCCTGTAATAAGCTTTGTTGCAAACGAAAGCTTAAAAACAAAAGAAGCAAAATCTGACAGATTTTCAAAAAGCTGGGGAGATTTAAAAACACGGGCAAGAATGTTTGAAATAGCTTCCGCAGCAGCAGTAAAAGCAGCAGGGGCAGATATAATAGTTTTATATAATCCTGAAAGCATACAAATAATGAAAGGACTGGAGTAATGAATTTATCCGGTCTGCAAATCTTCAAATTTCTACCAGGGGCAAAAAAAACAGAACATGCAAACTGTAAAGAATGCGGCTGTCCTACGTGTATGGCTTTTGCAATAAAACTTGCCCAAAAACAGGTAAGTTATGAAAGATGCAAGTATATGCCGGAAGAATTAAAAAAGCTTTGCCTGAAAAATATTAAACCCCCGCAAAAAACAATAAATATTGACGGCTTAAACATAGGCGGCGAGAATGTTTTATACCGTCATGAAAAAACATTTGTTAATAAGACTATTTTTGCAGTAATGCTTGACTGCAAGGATAAAGATTTTCATGAAAAATTAGAAAGAATAAAGTCATTTGAAATTAACCGTATTAATGAACGCCTGAAAGTTGACCTTGTTATATTAAAAAATGATAAAAATTATAAAATAAATAACCTATGTGATGAAACAGTATATATAAGAGAAGAAGAATTTTTAAAATTATCTCTTATAAAAATAGAGGATAACAATTTTAAAAATACCAGTAAAAAATTAAAAACAATACGAGAAAAAGCAATTATTGGCAGGGATGAAAAATATTCAAACCCTGTGTACGTACATTTTAAACATAATAAGAATCTATACGAACTTTGCGCAAGAGCAGGTTATTATCTGTGCAAATATACTAATATGCTTGTATTTGAAGATTTTGATGAAAGTTTATTTGCAACACTTATGACACTCCGGCAAAATATTTATACAGATCCGCAAAAACCGCTTCAGGTAAAGTCTAAAATATATGAATTTAACAATCCTGATGAAAATTCTATGGTATTTATGACAACAAACTTTGCACTAACCTTTTTTGCAGTTGCTAATGAACTGGAAAATCTTAATATCCCATCATATTTAATAGTAACTCCAGCAGAAGGCATGAGCGTTTTAACAGCCTGGTCAGCAGAAAAATTTACAGCTCAAATGGTTGCAAAAACTTTGAAAAAATTTGATTTTAAAAATAAAGTAAAAACACGTAAAATTATAATTCCCGGTTTATTAGCTCACATGAAAGAAGAACTTGAAGAAGTGCTGCCCGATTTTGAAATAATAATAGGAACAATAGAAGCTTACTCTATCGGGGATTTTATAAAGAAACTTGCCTAGAGCTCAAAATTATTTACCAGTAAAACTTGTATTTCCCCGGGCAGTAATTTCACTTTAAATTTACCTTTCTGTGAAACAGGAGCACTGTCAATTTTTACAGGGATAGTAAGCAGTGTATCATCATAATGCGGAACTTTAATAACAGCCTCGCTGTAGCCTCTGAAATTCATATTACCAAATACCAGAACCGAAGTTTTATTATAACTTAATCCGTATGCAAAAATTGAAGGGTTTGTTGTTTTAAGCTGGGTATACTTACCATTTGCAAGAAGTGGAGCAATAAAACTTCTAAAACTATTAGCCATAGCAAAATCACGTCTCAAGTTTGTATCCTTTCCGCCCGGCTGGCGTGAAAAATTAAATATATCAATTTTCCCGCGGTGAACAAAATAATAATCATCATCAGTAGAAGTTTTACGTGCTTTTTTATTTGCCCACAAATATATGTAATCATCTCCTGTAGGGAAACCGTCAACATAATATCCATTAACAGGCAGTGTAGAATTCAGCCATAAAATCATATTACTGTATGCTTCCCCGTTAATAAGAACAGGACTTAATTCATCATGAGTGGTAAAACTTCCTATAACAGCTTTTGGTTCTGAAAATTTATTTCTTAAAGAATTTGTAAATTTAATATGATTCATTAACTCGGAAGCATTACGCCAATCTTTCATCTTAAAATAGCTGGCATAAAATCCGTCAAATCCAGCCTCTAAAAGTTTGTCATAAGGTGTAAAAACAGCTCCGGGAGAAACAGGTTCCGTCCATGAATCAGAAGCTTCCGCAAGCCACATAAACTGCGGATCCTTTTGACGTGAATACTCAATAAGCTGTTTCCAGAATTTTGCAGGTTTGATAGGTGCAACATCAGCCCGTATGCCATCTGCACCCAGCAACATTACATAGTCTACAAAATCACGGTATAAATTATAAACATCTTTATTTATATTTGCTTCAGTACCGGCATTCAATATCCTGACATCAGTCCAGTCAGATGGTACTACCGGCTGTCCTGATGCGTCTTTAATAAATAATTCCGGACGCTTTAAATATAAATCATAAGACCCGCATGCCGGCAAATCAATTATTACACGAATTTTGCGTTTATGGGCTTCGTTAATAAATTTTATAGCCTGATCTTCAAGAGACAACGCAGAACGTTCGCTTTTTAACTGTGGATTTAATTCTGTAAAACTTGCCGCAGCATATAACGAACCCGCCGTTCCAAGAGCTTTTGTCTTACCGACAGCCATAATAGGCATAACATGTAATGTATTTACGCCCAATGCCTTAAGCTCATCCAATCTTCCGATTGCGTTGAGAAAATTACCGCTCTCTTCACCCTCTGAAATGTCTATTATACCATTTTTATTAATATCCTGAGCTGCAAATGTCCGCATGTTAATTTCATAAATTACAGCGTTATTTGAAAGAAATAATGTTCTTAAATCGTTTATCCAGGTTGTTTCGGCAGCAAATGAAGCCGGAATGAACAAAAATACTGCAAGAAACGCAATTAAAACTCTTTTAACCATATCTTTCCCCTTATAAAACAATATTAGCAGACAGACTGTTTTTTTGCAAATAATCAGCGGGTATATTTTTTATCTTTTAATTCATCCGGCAAAAACTGCTGATATACATCAGGCGCATCATGGCTATATATATAGCCTATACCAAATCCGTAATTTTTTGCATCTTTATAATGTGCATCTCGCAAATGCATAGGCGGAGGAAAATCATTTCCGCGGTCAATATCAGCCAGAGCAGCATCAACCGCACAAATTGCTTCATTAGATTTTTTAGCCCGCGCCACATAAATTACAGCTTCCGCAAGCGGAATTCTACCCTCCGGCAGCCCCAGCAGCTCAACAGCTTTGTATGCATTGACCGCTACATTAAGCGCCATAGGATCGGCTAAACCCACATCTTCGGCCGCACAAACAATTAACCGCCTTGCAATAAACCTCGGGTCTTCGCCTGCCGCAATCATTTTAGCAAGATAATATACCGCCGCATCAGGGTCGCTGCCTCTTAAGCTTTTTTGAAATGCCGAAGCGCAGTCATAATGTTCCTGTTGAGAATATCTGGTATTACGTTTCTGGCAAATACTTTCAATAATAGAAACTGTTAAGTTTCTGCGGTCATTTTTCAAATCGCTTGCAAAATAGGCATTTTCAACAACATTAAGTGCATAGCGCGCATCGCCCCTTGCCAGATTTACTATAAAATCTATAACCCCTGTTTCGCAATCCATAGGAAGATAATTTTTGGCAAGGTAAGCGAACCCGCGTTTTATAATACTTTCCATACTTTTATCATCAATTGAGTTAAGCCTTATTACCTGAACTCTTGATAAAAGTGCGGGGATAACCTGAAAAGACGGATTTTCTGTTGTAGAACCAATCAAAAACAGTGTTCCGTTTTCAAGATGCGGCAAAAGAGCATCTTGCTGGGTTTTTGAGTATCTGTGAATTTCATCTATGAATAAAATTGTTTTTGTTCCTGCTCTTAACGCTTCTTTTGCACTTTCGACAGCATCTTTAATATCTTTAACACCTGAAGTTACGGCTGAAATCTCAATAAAATTAGCATTTGTCTTTGTCGCAATAAGTCTTGCAAGCGTAGTTTTGCCGCAGCCCGGAGTTCCCCAAAAAATTAATGAAAACAGCCGATTAGTTTTCAAAAGATTTAAAATCGGACTGTTTGGAGCAATAACATTACTCTGTCCCAAAAAATCTTCAAGAGTTTTGGGTCTTAGAATTTCTGCTAAAGGCACCTGCTTATTTTGATTTTCGAGTTCCGTAAATAAATTATTCATAGTATAATTGTAACATTAAAAGGAGCAGGTGTCGAATGAAAAAAATTCTTGCAGTAACAGGTCTTATTATTTTATGTCTTATGAGTTTTGCAATTTATAAATCCCGGCAGAACGTTATAGGTAAATCAGATGCAGCGACATCAATTTTTATAGATAAGAAAAATACAAGGGAAATTACATTCTGGACACTTCAAATGAGTGATTTTGCACCATATATGAACAGTGTAATAAAAGAATTTGAAGTTCAAAATCCGGATATAAAAATCAATTGGATTGATGTTCCTTTTTCAGAGGGAGAAAAAAGAACACTCGCTTCTGTCTTAAGCGATAATCCGCCGGACTTAATAAACTTGAACCCTGATTTTTCAGCACTTTTAGCACAAAAAGGCGCTTTATATGAAATAGAAGAAAAAGACACGGAACAATTTGTACCTTCTGTTATAAACTCTTTAAAATACAATAACAAAATTTACTCATTACCATGGTATGCAACATCAGCCGTAACAATATATAATAAAGATTTAATCAATAGAGCTAACGTAAACGTTCCGAAAACTTATACCAAAATGGGACAAATTGCCCGGCAGATAAAATCAAAAACAAATACATATGTATGGCTGCCAAATATTTCCGAAAATGACACAATGCTTAAAATCTTGAATAAATATGGGATAAATTCCGCTGATACAATCAATACAGAAAAATCAGCAGACGTTTTTAATTTTTTCAAAAAACTTTATGTCAGCGGCCTAATCCCCAAAGAAACAATAACCCAAACGCACAGAGAAGCTCTTGAAAAATATATGTCCGGCAATATTGTTTTGTTTCAGGCCGGAGCAAATTTTCTGAATATGATTAAAGAAAACGCACCTTCAATATACAAACAAACTGACGTTTCAATGCAATTGACAGGTGAACTCGGTCAGTATGATTTTTCATTAATGAATTTTATTATTCCACAACGTGCAAAAAATAAAGAAGCAGCTTTAAAATTTGCCCTATTTTTAACTAACGAAAAAAA
This sequence comes from Candidatus Gastranaerophilales bacterium, assembly GCA_947857085.1. Taxonomy (GTDB): domain Bacteria; phylum Cyanobacteriota; class Vampirovibrionia; order Gastranaerophilales; family Gastranaerophilaceae; genus SIG32. The sequence goes on from CANUDF010000022.1 coordinate 24,023, forward strand.
CCAGCTGGAACTTGCAAAACTTACAAATATTATAGCTGTTAATAAAAAAGCATTAAAAAATGATTTTTACACAAAATATGACGAAAAAGATTTAATGTCAAAAGCCCGTTTTATAAGCGCAAAACAGCTTTATAAAATAGAACCTGTGTTAAAATCCGAACAAAATCAAAAAGAAATTAATACTCTGATAAATACAGCCGTTCAGGAAGTTTTGCTGAATAAAGCAGAAACCCTGACCATACTGGACAGGGTTTCTAAAAACTGGAAACTTCTTAACAACAGCAGCAAAATCCGCCAAACGAAGGCATACCAAACATCATCGGATTATTAAACATCATTGGCGATGACCACGCCGAAAAATATCCGAATGAACCCATCATCGGCACGGGAGGCATCATATACATAGGAGATGTTGCAAATAAAGCAGCACCTGTCATACCTGCCGAGACGGCGAAAGGATTTCCTCCGCTTAATGTATTCATAACGCTATTCATAGTAGTGCCGATATAACTGTGTGTAGTATGGTCTATTGCATTACCTAAAAGAGCATTGCCTATACCCATAGTAGTTGTACCAAGACCGTAAGATACAGCCTGTCCTACATTTGCCCCGTTATTCCTTGCGTCCAAATAATTAACAATACCATTCAAGCCGGCAAGACCAGCCTGAATACCTGTTACTGTATTTGAAAATCCCGGATTGTATCCGCACCAATAAGTCATATAGTTATACCTCGTTATAAGTTCTCTTATATATATAAACACATAAGCCCTACCATGAATTGCCTTAATTTTTTAAAATATTAAGCATTGTAACAAAACAAGCCAAAACATTAAAGATTAAGCGTATATATACCGATTTAAAGAATATAAGGGAATAAAAGGGATAATCTGATGGTTCTTAACGTAAGCTACAATCAAAATTTTAAAACAGGCATTGATACTTCAATACTAAAAGAAGTATCAGCCGAAATACTTAAAAGAGCACAGGCAAAAGCTATGAATGCTCAAACCGGCAATACCGTTTTCAGATCAGCAGATTTGGGATTAGACTTATATCAAGGTAAAGTTGATACAAAAACTGCACGTCAGGTTGCAATGAACAATTCAGGTATGCAAATTCAACTTAACCAGAATGTTTTAAATTCAATACAATTCTTAAATACACAAGCAGCACAAAAAGTTCAGAAAAATGTTGAAGGCAAAATTGCATTTTCAGTATATGAAGGTGCAGATGTTCAAAAAGCAGCAGAAACTCCTAAGTTCAACTCAATAATAAGTTTCAGCACAGCAAAAGACAAACAAGGTTCAAACCCTTTCTATCACGGTGAACTTTTGGCTAACGGAAACAAAAAAGAAGAAAAACGTGAAGATATTAACATTTTTGGTTAATAAAAATCTTCATCTTCCGTATTTTCATTCGTGTTAACAGTTAAAGATTCCTCAATTTTTTTCATTTTTTCATCGATATCCTCTTTGGATTTTTCCTTGAGGGTTATCTTCTTTTTTTTAGCATTAATAACATCCGCAACATTCATCATAGCAAGTGAATTAAGGGTAGCACGCAAGACAGCACTCTGATCCATATATTTATTTTCAGGCTGTGCATCATCATCTTCGCGTTTTTGCTGGGCAAAATATTCACCGCCCTGCCCCATTTTATCATCCTGGGTTTTGGCAGCAGTACCGGAGATGTCGCCGCTTTTAAAGTTAAACGACCCGCCAATTCCGAAAAATCCTGCTGACCTGTTATCAACCATTTTTATACCCTTTACCTGTGTTTATTAGATTATAACTAACCTGATAGAATTTTAACTCCACTAAATAAATTAATTTGCTACTATATGAAAAAATATTTACATATGTTATAAATGAATTATATCACTTTTATTGAAAAAGGCAATTAAATATGTTATTATAATAATATCGAGGATTATGAAAGGCATTTTTTATGAAAAGCATCAAAGGATTTACCTTATCCGAACTAATGGTTGCCATTGCCGTTCTAGGGATTTTATGTGCAATAGTTTTGCCGGCTGCAATAAATAATAATCCTAACCAGAATAAATTAATGATGAAAAAAACATATTACATTGTCTCCGATGTTGTCAATGAATTAATAAATGATACCGGAAGCTATCCTGCCTATTACGGAATATGTCCTGATGATAATACAAATGGATACATAGGATTTGATTGTGCAGAATATAGTTCTAAGCTGCCGTTTTTATTTTCAAAACAACTAAATTTGACAGGCGGAAAAATTGAAGACGAAGATACATTAAGAACAAACGCTGAATATTCAAGAAGCAGCAATGCGGACTGTTACGGAGTTTCAAGTTCTTGTTATTACCTTGAAACCAATGACGGAATAATCTGGACATTTCCTAAAACAAAGTTTTCAAAAGGCAATTATACAAGCAATATTCTTATAGGGGTTGATGTAAACGGTGATAAAAAGCCTAACTGTTATGAAGGCAGTAACGAAGGGAATTGTAAAAGCAGGAAGAAAAATTTTGACCAGTTTAGAATAAAATTGTATACAAACGGTGAAATAGAAATTAACCCGGATGATAAATGGGCTAAGGAAGCAATCTACGTAAATTCATCTTTGACGGAATAAAGGGGAGGAACATGAAAAAAATATACGGTTTCACATTATCAGAACTAATGATTGCCTTAACAGTACTCGGGATTTTATGTGCAACAGTTCTGCCGGCAATTGTAAAGACAATGCCGAATCAAAATAAAATTATGATGAAACGGGCTTATTATATGACAACAACAATAGTAGAAGATATGATTAATGATTCACAGTTATATCCCTACACTAATGATTCAGGGAATATTTTAAACGGATTCGATAATACCGGCTCGGTTTCATATGACGGTAAGACTTATAGCGGAAAAACAAAATTTATAGACTTGTTTGCTAATCATATGAATATAGATGGAACAATAAGCAATACTTGTTCAGGTACAGGAAGTACTTACTGTAGAAAATATAAAACTCCTGATGGCATGTCATGGCAACTGAGCACAGCCGGTGCAAGTGAATTAACCCATACAGTACTTATAGATGTGAACGGAGATAAAAAGCCGAATTGTTTACAGGGGGACACAAGTGCTGATGATGCCTGCAAAAAAAGGACTTCAGACTTTGACAGGTTCAGTATGGAAATAAGCAATGACGGCACCGTCAAAATACCTGATAAACAAACATGGGCGAGAGAGGCTATTCAGGTAAGTTCTTCATTAACCGGTAAAGATTAAAATATTTGTAATATAATATTAATATATAAAGCAGCCGGATAATCGCGCAGAAATGTGAGGAAAGTCCGTGCATTCAAGGACAGGCTGCCGGGGAAAGCCCGGACGGTGTGAACCGGTGGAAAGTGCCACAGAAATGGAGACTGCCGATGGATTTTATATCACAGGCGATGGTGCAACGGTGAGTTAAGAGCTTCACCAGTGATATCGAGAGATATCAGCTAGGTAAACCCCAGCCGAATGCAAGATTAACTCGAAGGTTATAAAGGCTGTCCGCCCACTTCGGAAATATCGCTAGAGTTTGCAGGCAACTGCATTCCCAGACAGATGATTATCTAGAAACAGAACACGGCTTATGAACTGCTTTATATTTTTAAGAGCCTTTAAGGCTCTTTTTTATTGACCATTTACATTAAAAATGGTATAATAAAAAGGTACACAATTATTATGGAGGATTTAAGAATGGGTGTAAATATG
>CANUDF010000023.1 GCA_947857085.1 Candidatus Gastranaerophilales bacterium
TAATGATTGCAGAAACTACGAGCGGAATAACTACCATCTGGATTAAGCGAATAAATACCTGACCGACAAAGGTTAAGATATTTGAAATAAGGACGTTGCCGTGACCGTGAAGATAAATCCCCACAAAAATACCGGCAATAATTCCGAAGAAAATGTGCCAGTTGCGCTTAATACCCAGTCCAAGTGCAATCAATATCTGCATGTGTAGTTTCATAAATCATTAACCTCTTAATTCTAATTAACGTGACTATTATACAATCTTTTTAAAAAAATTTCAAATTATTAACGAAAATATCATTTTTTTACTTGATATAAATATTGGTTTGTAATAGAATTTATAATGTGATTGCAACATTGACAAAAGAATAATAGTATATAGCGGACAACATAAGACGTTGCCGTTACACAAAAAAAATCGGGATGTAGCACTCTGCCGAACAAAACGATTAAGTATCGTTTTGTGAGAGGATGGTAGCGCACTCGGCAACATTGACAAAAGAATAATAGTATATGCGGACAACATAAGACGTTGCCGTTACACAAAAAAATCGGGATGTAGCGCAGCTTGGTAGCGCACCACGTTCGGGACGTGGGGGCCGCAGGTTCAAATCCTGTCATCCCGATTTTTTAAAAATAAACGATACAGTAGGTTAAAGTTTTCGGGACGTGGCGCAGCTTGGTAGCGTGCTACCTTGGGGTGGTAGAGGTCGCAGGTTCAAATCCTGTCGTTCCGACCATTTAAAAAACGGGAATGTATTACATTCCCGTTTTTTAACCTTTTGTTACTTATTTTGAGTAAAAAGTAAATAATTCAAACTGAAGGTTCTATTCCTCGTAGGTATATCTGCCTTCATCTTTCAGTTTTGACATATAGGCGAGTTCTTCCTCGTCTGACATTAACTTCATTTTTTCAATATCTTCATCAAAAAATTTGACTTTTTTTATTTCAGAAAATTCAATTCCTATCATCTCGCTATCAAGATTTCTTCTGTTTCGTTCAGTTTTTGATATAAATTCATCAGGTTTTGTCTCAAATCTTTGAATAAACCTTTTTGCTTTTGAGTTATTGGGACATATATTACTTAGTGTATTAAATAATTTTCTAAAAATTTTCATTGCAATGATTTCCTTATACATCAAAACTTATCTAATATTCTTTGATCAACACAGCCTTTAAGTCGCTCTTTAAATTGCAGTTTGGTTTCAATATCACATTCCGGAAAAAGTTTTTCTAAACATTTTTGAACAAATTTACTAAATTTACTTTGTTTTATATTGGTTTTATTTTCATATCTATCTGTTATAATTTTAGAATTTTTAGCTTTATATTTTCTTGTTAATACAAATCCAAAGACTTTTTTGTAGGCAGGAAGATAACCTGTTTTTTTTAAAGATATACGCATTTAATCTCCTTTTATTTTTATTATAACATAATTATTCTTGTATAATATCTGCTTTAATATGCCATTTATAACCAATTCTTTCAATATTTTTTATAATAATTTTTGAATCTCTTTGCAACAAGTATTCAACTTGGTTTCCATGCCTATTTAAAATATTATACGTTTCGATAAAAGTTCCCTTAGTACCCTTTGGGACGTTAAATTCCCAACGAATATTTTTCTTTTTGTCAAAATGAAGTTCTTTTACAAGCGTTGTAGACATAAATCTTTCCTGAACTACAGAGGCATTGAATATCTGTTCAGATAGTTCTTTAGCTAATTTACTAGCTAAAGAACTATCTTTTACTGAGTCTATCTTCTTAAGTTCTTCTGCTAAAGTATTTCCATTAACTAATTTTATGCGAGTCAGCAAAAAGTCACTATCATCTCTGTATACAACAATTGGTTCTTTTAGCACTTGAGTGTTAATATAGTCTGTTATATTTTTTATATAGGTATTTAATTCGTCTATGTTATCTATGATTTTTTTATCAATTATTATTTCTCTATTTTTAAATGAGCTTAATAAACTATTTATATCCCAAGAGTCATATTTATAATACATCATGGCTTCTTTAGTCGCACCTGTTGGCGGAGTTTCAATACTCTGAATCAATGCTTGCCACTTTGGTTGTCCTAAACGGGCAATATGTCCTAACGGGGCTTTGTTTGACTGCAAAGTTTTTGTCAAGTCCGTAAGTTTCTCAGGGGCTTCTGTTAGATATGTTTGGGCATTGTATGGTACTCTCTGCAAAAATTTGGCATCTACACTTTTTTGAATTGAGCCTTTTGTTTTCAGTACCCCTGCAATCACCGGGATTAACTGCGAAATTCCCTCGCTCGTCAAATCCACCTGCCCGGTTATCGCATAATCTGCAAGAATACTCAGCGTTGCATCTGTCCCGATTTTTGCGGATAAAGCCATTAGTCGTGGACAATTTGCCATTACAAGTTCCGCATATGCAAGTGACGATACTTTGCCAATACCCGCACCTGTAGCCATTAATGCGGCGGAGGTCGCAAGTTCCTGTACTATAGCTCTTTTATCTTCTTCGGTTATTCCGCCTTTTTGTGTAATTGCTTCACCAAATTGAACAGCCGTACCACCAGCAGTTGCAGTCGCCATTCCACCGTAAATAAGTGCAGAAGCTGCCTGCCCTCCAACAGGAATAACCTGTCCTGCAATCATTGCAAGTATCCCAACTGCCTGAACTCCTGTTTTAATCCTCTGTACACCTTTGTACTGACTTTCTACAAACGCTTCAGCGAGCCGCATTCCGTTTTGCTCACCGTATGCAAGGTTATATGCATTGTTGTATTCTTGTTCATATTCCTCTATAGATTTACCGCCAAGAATTTTGTTTAAATTATCCTCTGCCATTTTCTGCAAGCGGTTTGAAATATCGACAAGCGCATAATTTCGTATTGTATAAGTTCCGTAATTTAGTTTCCCATCGTCGATTGAAACACCGTTACTATTTAGAAATTCATTTATTAATTCTTCATTACCGCCGTATAGTTTATTTAAGGCAGTTGTTACACATCTTTCAAGGTTTTTTAAACAGGGTTCTATAGCAGATGCAAACGGGGCACCGTATTTATTATTTCCGTCAACTACAATTGTCGGATTATGCAGAAGTTCTTTTATTTCGGTTGTTTTATTTTTTACTGCAAGAATTAAAGCCATTTGTGCTTCTTTTTCTGTATAATCCTTAATTGCTTCGGGATTGTATTTTACACCACGGATAAGTTCATATGCTTTTTCAAAATCTATAACTTCATCGGGAGTTTTATTTTTGAAAAGCGATTCCGTTTTAATTTCAGATAAAAATTCTGCCGGAAGATTTGATTTTGCCTCAAGATAAGTTTTTAAAGTCAACTCATCATTTGCAGCCAATTCTAATATGCTGTTTCCAAACATCTCTATTGCAAGCATTTTTTCAACATTGCCGGCTGCATTGTCCGTATTAAAAAGTTCTTTACCACTGTTATATAAGCGGCTTATTACACCCTGTTTATCTGTTTGATTATTAAATAACAGGAGGGCTTTATCTAAATCTGCACGCAGACTTGACAGTGCAGTGTTTTGAATATCTTCGTTTTCAGGTTCTTTTATTGCTGTTTGAATCGGCTGAAGCTGCTGTGTTTCTGTTTTTGTGCCGTAACCTAATTTTTGAACTAGATTATTGAATACAACTTTACTTGTATCGGGAATTTCTTCGCATTCTTTTATACCTGAAACAGTTGTGTTTGAACCGAATGCGGACTTATTTCCCGACTGCACCGACCATGAGTTGTAAGCATCAATATTACTGCAATCAGGCAGCACAGAATTAATTATTCTTATTGCCTCCTGCTCGGATATATTAAAATTATTGGTTTTAAAAGCCGCTAACAATTGTATTTCCTGAATGCTCAGGTCTTTTTCCATTGTAATTTAACACCCTCATAAAAACTGCACTTTTATGATATCGGCGTGATTGTTTTTAATCTTTAATCTTCCTATCTTTTGATTAATTATTTTTTACATTCGTATATATTACTTTACCAAAATTCTCAAACTGAGTGTTTATTTACATCTGCCTTCATCTTTCAACATTGTCATCAGGTTTATCCTTTATTTTGTCAATATAAATGTGTACATTGTGCTTTTTGTTTTTAGTACACAAGATATAACCGGAATTAATTGCGAAATTCCCTCAGAGGTTAAATCTATCTGACCGGTTATTGTATAATCCGCTATAAGGTTCTTTATTGGCTGATTTAATCTTTATTTGTTTTGGCAGTTTCCCATAATTTTTTAAATGATTCATTCCATTCTCTATCAAATTTTTTACCCTCAGGAGTAGTTTCCCAATAGCTGTTCCAATAATAAGCCTGCACATCAGGATCAATAATATTTTTTTTAGCACCATCAGGTACATATTTAGTTACATCATTTATGTCAACTTTACCGATTTCCTCGTAAGTATAAGGTTTCATACGTCCTTGCAACTCTTGACTATTAGCAATAGTTTTTTGTATAACTTTTTTAGACTTTATATTTAAGTGATTAGCTATTATTTTAAATATTTTCATCAAGATATTACTCCTTATTTATAAATTATATTATTATTTCTTAATTTTTTTCAACCAATTTAGGTGGATAAGAACCATTATTATCATATATCAAAATATCTTCTGTTATATAAGGATGATTATTTATGACTAAAAGTCATTGACTTTTAGTCATAATATTGTATAATAAAATTATAAGGAGTTTTATACTATGAATAAACGTAAACAATCAGCTCAAAATACAAGAAAAAAACTTATACAAGCAGCTTTAAAACTGCTTAAAGAAAAAGAGTTTAATGCAATAAATGTTGAAGAAATTACAAAAGAAGCAGGTGTAGCAAAAGGAACATTTTATATTTATTTTAAACGCAAAGAAGATATTATTTCCGAATATTCAAGATATCCTTTTAAAGAAATTGCAGATGAATTAAAAAATATGAAAGAAGTAAATTTAATTGAAAAACTTAACCGCTATTTTTACCGTTTTATGGAATGCGTTGAAACCCCTGGCGTGAACATTTGCCGGGAATGGATAAAGTCTGTCATTGACCCGAACAATGTGCAAAACAGCCAGGATAGCGGCAAATGGGAATATGATTTTGAAATGCTTAAAGAAATCTTAGAAAATGCTGTTCAAAATAATGAATTAAAAAAAGATACTCCAGTTGAACTTTTGACCCATTTAATTATCAGTCAATTATACGGAATGATGACCTGCTGGTGTATGTCAAACGGCAAATTTGAACCTTTGGACTGGAGCAATAAATTTTGTGAAATTCAGCTTAATTCAATACTAAAAGAATTTTTAATATAAGGAGAATTACTTATGAATGAATGTTTTGAGAACAAAACAGTTATTGTAACAGGTGCCGGAAGCGGTATCGGACAGGCTATTGCCAAAAGATTTGCAGATGCCGGTGCTAATGTTTTGATCCTTGGCAGAACAGAAAAAACAGATCTGTCTGAAATTGAAGCGCAAAAGCATAAAGATATGGTGCAAAAACTTGTGCCTCTTGGAAGATATGGAACACCTGATGAAGTGGCGCCCGTTGTTTTATTTTTAGCATCAGATGGGGCAAGCTTTGTAACAGGTTCTGATTATGTTGTTGACGGCGGTGTTGGAGCTTAAATAATAAGAGGTAGAAATGACAGATAAAAAAATATTTATTATAAACGGAAGTCCCCGAAAAAACTGGAATACCGACAAAATGTGTCAAAGTTTTGCTGACGGAGCAAAATCAAAAGGGGTTTCGGTCGAAACAATTTATTTATACGATTTAAATTTTAAAGGATGCAGAAGCTGTTTTGCCTGTAAGCTAAAAGGGGGTAAAAACTTTTCAAGATGTGCCTATCCTGATGATTTAACCCCGATTTTGGATAAAATTTCCAAATGCGACGGCCTTATTCTGGCAAGCCCTATTTATTTTGGAAACGTAACCGCTGAAATGAGGGCATTTGTTGAACGACTGCTTTTTCCATTTTTTCAATATGACAAGAATTTTTCGTCAACAGCACCAAAAAGAATGGAAACAGCCATTATTTATACAATGAATATTAGCGAACAATTTTTAAAAGAAAATCCGTTAGGCCAAAGAACAAAAAACGCAATGGAAAGCATTGAAACATTTGTTGAACTTGTATTAAAGAAACCTCAAATAATTTATGCTTTTGATACATACCAGTTTAATGACTATGAAAAATACGCGTCAAGCGCATTTGACCCTGTTCATAAAGCAAAACAAAGAGATGAACAATTTCCCAAATATTTACAAAAAGCCTACGACGAAGGTGTGAATATGGCGAAAAGGATTCTATGTCGGGGGATAATGCAAGATAGTTTATGAAAAAAATAAACTCTTACACCAAAAATCCCGATAAAATAAGATTGTTGTTATTGAAAATGCTTCACATATTTTCTATAACAAGCACAATGAATTTGCAGAGGCGGTTCTCTCTTATGTGAAAGATAACAACGTAAGTTTATAACAATTAGAGGTATTAATTTATGAAAAACATATCAAAATTACTGATTATTACAACTTTAATGCTTGCTATCTCAGGACAAGCAATAGCAAAAGAAATGAAAAAGGAGTATAAGCCCATGGAAAGTCAAAGTAATAAAATTACTCAAACTGCAGGTCGTGATGTCCTTGGCGATTTTGCGCCTGAATTTGCTCATTATAATGATGACATTTTATTTGGTGAAAATTGGAACACTGCCAATATTGATACTAAAACAAAATCTATAGTAACGGTTGTTTCTTTAATGTCGCAAGGGATTGTTGACAGTTCAATGGAAGCACATTTAAAAAATGCAAAGAAATACGGTGTAACAAAATCAGAAATTGCAGGAATTATAACTCATAACGCATTTTATGCAGGATGGCCTAAGGCCTGGGCTGTGTTTAGATTGGCTAAAAACATTTGGACGGAAGATGAGCCTGCTCTAAGTGAAAAAGAGAAATACGCCCAATCTATAATGTTTCCTGTAGGTGAACCTAATGATGCGTTTGCAAAATATTTTTCAGGAAAAAGTTATGCAGCACCGGTTTCTACAAAACAGGTAAAAATCTTTAATATAACTTTTGAACCCGGCTGCAGAAATAATTGGCATATTCACAAGGCAAAATCAGGCGGCGGTCAAATGTTAATCGGCGTTGGCGGAAAAGGTTACTATCAGGAATGGGGAAAAGAACCTGTTGAAATCAAAGAGGGAACTGTTATTAACATTCCTGCAAATGTCAAACATTGGCATGGTGCTGCCCCTGATTCCTGGTTTTCTCATTTGGCTATTGAACTAGACGGTGTCGAAACATCAAATGAATGGCTGGAACCTGTAGATGATGAATATTACAAAAATTTGCGATAAATGAGGTTGAGTATGAAACAGATATTTATAGTTTTTATTTTTTTAATCTTGGGTGCGGGCATTGCTTTTGCACTTAATGCAAGTTCTCAAAATGCACTCGATAAAAAAGAGGTTAGACCTATGAATAATAAAGTTTTAGTTGCATATTTTTCACATAGCGGCAATACAAAAGATATCGCTCTTGAAATTCAAAAACAAACCGGCGGGGATATTTTTGAAATAGCACCTTTAAAACCTTACCCGAGAAGTTATGGCGAAGTTGTTGAAGTCGTAAGAGTTGAAGTTGCAAACGGTGCGACTCCTAAATTAAAAAATAATATTGATGTTTCAAAATATGATGTAATTTTTGTTGGAACCCCGGCCTGGTGTAATACAATAGCGCCGCCTGTAAAAACTTTTCTTACAACCGGCACTTTTAAAGGTAAAACAATCGTGCCGTTTATCTCTCATGGCGGTGGCGGCGGCTATGATATAGCAGGGGATATAAAAAAAGCTGCTGCAGGTTCAAATGTCCTAAAACCGTTACTTGTATATTATGGCGGTGATTATAATACTCCAAAAGAAATTCAAAACTGGTTAAATCGTATTGTAATGCCAAAATAAAATTTTAATAGAAACATGTAAATTATGTAAAAATTTATAAGGAGATTTTATGAACAAAAGAAAATTAAGAAATCTTGAAGTCAGTGCAATAGGTATGGGCTGCATGGGTTTCAGCCACGGTTACGGTGAGCTTCCGCCTGAAGAAGATTCAATCAAAATGATTCAATATGCCTATGAAAAAGGCTGTGATTTTTTTGATACAGCAGAAGCTTACGGCCCTTTTAAAAATGAAGAAATTCTCGGAAAAGCTGTTAAAGGGTTCAGGGATAAAGTAATTATTGCAACAAAATTTTCTCCGTACTTACTTGCCGGTCAGGAAAAATACGCAGATAATAAATTAACAAAAGCTGCAATAAAAGGCGCTCTTGAAGATTCGTTAAAACGCCTTCAAACTGATTATATCGACTTGTATTATGAACACAGGGTTCCCCTAAATAGCAACCCTGAAGAAGTTGCTCTTTGGATGGGTGAATTTATAAAAGAAGGAAAAATTCGCGCATGGGGACAATCGCAATCAAACGTCGAACAAATAAGAAAAGCGCACGCAATAACGCCAATAAGCGCGATACAAAGCGAATATTCCATGATGGAAAGAATGTTTGAAAAAGACGTAATACCCCTGTGTAAAGAGCTAAATATAGGTTTTGTGCCGTTTTCACCCCTTGCAAGCGGTTTTTTAAGCGGCAAATACAGTAAAGATACAAAATATTACGGTGATGATGTGCGCAGGGCAATTACAAGGTTTATTCCGGAAAATGTCGAGAAAAACCAGCCGCTTTTGGATTTACTGTATCACGTTGCAAAAACAAAAAATGCAACGCCTGCGCAAATTTCATTAGCGTGGATGCTTCATAAATATGATTTTCTTGTTCCGATACCGGGTATGAGAAAGTATGAAAGAATTGATGAAAATCTGGGTGCTGCTGGGGTTATTTTATCAGAATCCGAATTCAATAAAATAGAAGAAGAATTAAGTAAAATAACATTATACGGTAATCGCACCGATGAAGATATTCAAAAAATGGGACATGTAAGAGCACAATAAAGGAGGTAAATTTATGCAATATATAAAATTAAATAACGGTCTAGAGATGCCCATCCTCGGTTACGGTGTTTACCTTGTTGAACCGAAAGAATGCGAAAGATGTGTAACTGATGCACTTGAAGTCGGTTATAGAATGATTGATACGGCTCAGGCTTATTACAATGAAGAAGGCGTAGGTGCAGCATGGACTAAATCAGGAATCAAAAGAGAAGATTTATTTTTGGTTTCAAAAATCTGGGTAACAAATGCAGGTGAGAAAAAAGCCTATGATTCGATTTTAAAATCTTTAGATAAATTGCAGACAGATTACCTTGATTTAATGCTGATTCACCAGTGCTACAATGATTATTACGGAACCTGGCGTGCAATGGAGCGTGCTTATAAAGAAGGAAAATTAAAAGCAATAGGGCTATCTAACTTTTTACCTGACAGATATGTTGATATTGCTTCCTGGGTTGAAATCAATCCAATGGTAATGCAGCTTGAAACACACGTGTTTTTCCAGCAAAAATATGCAAGAGAATGGCTTGACAAATATAACACTCAAATTATGTCCTGGGGACCTTTGGCTCAAGGTGCAAACCAGATTTTCAATAATGAAACCCTGATTGAACTTGCTAAAAAATACAATAAAACTGCGGCTCAAATCGCACTCAGATTTTTAACGCAAGAAAATATTATTGTTATTCCAAAATCAACACATAAAGACAGAATGGCTGAAAACTTCAATATTTTAGATTTTGAAATATCAGAAGACGATATGGAAAAAATCAGGGCTCTGGATACTGGAAAAAGTGCCATTGTAGATTTTAGAGCCCCCGAAATGAGCGAGTTTTTTGTAAACTACACAAAGGAACACGGTGAAGTCTAGACATTAAATTACAAAAAGGAAGATTATTTAATCTTCCTTTTTTTGTAATTAGTCATTATTTAATGGTATCTGATATCTACTTTAAATTGTCCTTATAAAATTTTTCAATTTTATCAAAAGGGATTTTGTCAAAATTATCATATAAATCAGTATGGTTGGCTTCTTTGATAATTAAAAGTTCTTTATTCGTACCTTTTAATTTTTTGAAAGCGTCTTCCGAGAAATATCTGCTGTGGGCATTTTCGCCATGGAGCATTAAAACTGCACTTTGAATTTCATCGCTGTATGTTAAAATAGGCATATTTATAAATGACAACGATGAAGTCATATTCCAGCCTGTATTAGAATTTTTAGAGCGTTTATGATAACCTCTTTTAGTTTTATAGTAATCAAAATAATCTTTTACAAATTGTGGCTCGTCTCCGGTTAACTTATCTGGCAATCCTGCTTCTCTGGCATAAGTTCCGTTTTTAAAATCCTCCGTGCGTTGATTATTTAACGTTTCTTTCAATTTATAGCGTTCTTCTTTACTCATAGAATCAAAATAACCGTTAGCGTTAACTCTTGACATATCATACATAGTAGATGTAACTGTTGCTTTAATTCTTGTGTCTATTGCAGCAGCATTAAGTGCAAAACCGCCAAATCCGCAGATACCTAAAATCCCGATTTTATCAGGATCAACCTCTTTTTGGACACTCAGGAAATCAACGGCAGCGGAAAAATCTTCAGTATTTATATCAGGCGATGCAACCAAGCGTGGTTCCCCGCCGCTTTCTCCGGTGTATGACGGGTCAAATGCGAGAGTTATAAAACCTCTTTCTGCTAAAGTTTGAGCGTATAAACCCGAAGATTGCTCTTTTACAGCACCAAACGGTCCTGAAACTGCAATTGCCGCCATTTTATCAGTAGGTTTATTTTTAGGAGTGTATAAATCACCGACAAGTTCAATTCCGTAGCGATTTTTAAAATGTACTTTTTTAATATCAACTTTATCTGATTTTGGGAAAGTTTTATCCCAATCATTATTCAAACTTTTAGCTTCAGCCATATTTGTTGCTCCTATTAAAATTATTCCTGTAAATAATACTGTTAATATTTGTTTTATCATAATTTAATTCTCCAAACTTGTAAGTACAGGATTTTCAAGATAGTTGTATAATCTTCTGACTTCTGAAACAACTCTTGTATCAAGCATTTGAGGTCTTGCCAAATCAAGAGTTTCAATTTTTGTCATTTCCTCTTGTGTTAGTTCAAAATCAAAAATATTAATATTTTCAATTATTCTTTCTTTATGCGTTGATTTTGGGATGACAGCAACACCTCTTTGAATATTCCATCTTAAAACAACCTGTGCTATTGATTTATTATGATTATGAGCAATTTGAGTTAACAAAGGGTTGGTAAACATTTCATTCATCCCTTCTGCAAATGGAGCCCAGGCTTGTGGCAGAATATTGTATTCCCTTAAAATTTCAAGTTCTGGGTCTCTTTGATAGTAAGGGTGCAGTTCAATTTGGTTTACTGCAGGAATAACATCAAAGTTGTAACACAAATCCATAATTCTATCGGACATAAAATTACTTACGCCTATGCTTTTTATTTTTCCTTCATTATAAAGTTCAACCATTGCTCTATATGAACCGTAGTAATCACCAAACGGCATGTGTATTAAATATAAATCAAGATAATCCAGCCCTAGGTTTTTAAGAGAATTTTCAAATGCTGTTTTTGTTTTTTCATAGCCCATTTCTTGAATAAAGGCTTTTGTTGTAACAAATAAATCTTCTCTTTTAATACCTGAATTTTTAATGGCAAATCCGACCGCTTTTTCATTTTTATAACTGCTTGCAGTGTCAATTAATCTATAACCGACAGAAAGTGCATCCTCAACAACTCCTTGACAGGTTTTATCATCAATTTGAAATACCCCGAAGCCTAAAATTGGCATTTCAATTCCGTTGTTTAATTTTATTCTTTGCATAATTTCACCTCTTTTAAATATTGGTCAAAATATGAAACAAGTTTTTCAACAACTTGATTTACAAATTGAGGCTTGTCATACAAATCAACATGTGTCGCATCTTGAATTGTAAATATTTCTTTTGGCTCAAGTGCTTTGTTGTAGCAATCTTCGCTATAATACAAAGTGTCTGCTTTACTTCCGACAATCAATAAAATTGGTCTTGGAGAAACGGTTTCAATATGACTGAAAGCGTCCCAAGCTGCAAGTTTATCATTACTTGAAACAAGGTATCTGTTTGTTGTTGTAGGATAGTAGCAACGGTCTGTTCTGTAATATTCACTTGCTTCTTTTACGATTGTTGAGGGTGCATTTTTAATTTCTTCTTCCGTTTCAGGTACATACTTCCAAAGTCTCGGCTCCTCTCCGCGAGCTTCTGCTGTTCTTGCTTCTGCCACCTCTTTTAAAAGATTTTGCAAAAAGTTTTCTTCATTTACTCCCGGAAATCCGTTTTTCGCACTATCACCCACGTCCCATGTGCTTATTCCTGCTGCTGCCTTAATTCTTAAATCTGTTTGAATAGCATTCATTGTATAACCGCCACCAGCACAAACGCCCATAGCTCCGATTCTTTCTTCATCAACATAAGATAATGTTGTTAGGTAATCAACAGCAGAACGGATGTCCTCAACACGGCTTGTTGGGTCTTCAAGATTTCTTGGCATACCCTCGCTTTCGCCCTGATGAGTAGCATCAAAGGCTAAAGCAACATAACCGTTTTGTGCCAAATGCCAGCCATAGAGCGAGGAGCATTGTTCTTTACAGCCACCGCCGGGGTGAGTTAATACGATAGCAGGATATTTTTTGTTCTCCTCAAAATCTTTAGGTAAGAACAAAAGGCTGGCTACATTCAAGTCAAATTTTTTAAATGTTACTTTTTTGCCCTCTTTGTAGTGAGTATCGTATAACATAAAAACCTCCTGATTTATTGATTTTTTATTTTTTTGCTTCAATATGCTTTATAACTTTTGCAGGGTTGCCTGCCGCTATTGCATTTTCGGGGACATCACGGGTTACAACTGAGCCGGCTCCGATTATTGCACCATCATTTATTGTTATACCGGGAAGAATTATAGAACCTGAACCTATCCAAACATTATTTCCGATTTTAACTTTTTGGGCCGCCATTGATAATCTGTTTTCAATATCAAAATCGTGGTTTAGAGTCGCAATAATAACAGAATGACCGATTAGAACATTATCTCCAATTTCAATTCCCGCCTGATCCTGGAATTTACAACAAGCATTGATAAAAACATTTTTGCCAACTGTTATATTTACACCGCATTCTGTGTAAAAAGGCGGAAACAGTCTAAAACTTTTATCAACTTTTTTATCAGTCAGTTTGGAAAAAAGTTCTCTGATTTCTTCCGGTGTGTGATATTTATTGTTAAGTTCCATTGTGATTTTTCTTGCATTTTCTGATAATTCATAGAATTTTTGCAAGATAGGTTCATCTTTTGAAACATAATCATGCGTGTTCATGTATTCTAAAAATTCTCTATTATTCATAATTTTATTCCTTATAAAGTTATAAGGTTATTATTTACGATAAATCATAGAATAGCAAATACTTATATTAAATAGTGTGTAATGCCTAAAAAGCATTATTAAATTTATCTTGCAATTTTTCTAAAAATAATTTTGCAGGTTTTGAAAATATTTGATTCTTTTTCCATGCGACAGCAACTCCGACTTCAAGCTTTGGATTTAGCGGTCTGAATGTCAGCGGGCTGTCTATTGTATCTGCTATTAATCTGTCCAATCCTAAAGCATAGCCGATTTTGTCTTCAGTCATTATTGCGGCATTGTATAAAAGGTTATAAGTTCCGACGATATTCAATTTTTCAAAATCTTTACCAAACCAATTTAAGAATATATTGTTTTCAATGGTCTTTTTAATAACCTGTCTTGAAACAAGCAGAGGTAAATTTATCAAATCATTAATTTTTATATTTTTCTTTTTTGCAAGCGGATCATCATTTCTTAAAAGAATTCCCCAGGTATCCTTTTCACCTAAATCAAGCGAATCGTATTTTTCAAAATTAAAAGGTTCTATAAAAACACAAAAATCCAACAGACCTTTATCAAGTCTTTCGGACAAATCCTCACTATCTCCTGAAACAATATGAAATTTAATTTTCGGATAATCTTTTTTTAATGTTTTCATAACATCAGCTATAAGTTTTATTGATTTTGTTTCTCCAGAACCTATAAAAATATCACCTGAAACTTCATCTTTTATTGATGAGAATTCACTCTCTGTTTTTTCAACAAGTTCTATAATTTCTTCTGCTCGTTTTCTTAAAATCATACCTTCAGGAGTAAGAGTAACCCTTTTAGATCCTCTTATAAAAAGCTGCTGTCCTAATTCTTTTTCTAAATCCGCGAGCTGTCTTGATAATGTCGGCTGCGTAAGGTGCATTGAATTTGCAGCTTTTGTTATGTTTTCAATTTCTGCAACAGTTAAAAAATATTTTAAAACTCTGATTTCCATTTTTTTATTTTATTAAAATATGCAATGCCCGTCAAGCATTACATATTATTTAATATAAGTATTTGCTATTTTATGATTTATATTAAATAATAACAATATATATGAATTAATATAATCAAGTATGAATAAAACAGAATTTAAAAACTTATATATATTTTGTAATATTTCTCTGCTTCTTGCAGCTTTTATATCGGGTTTATCATTTGTCGCTCAAAAACTCGGAATGATTTATGTTGAACCTTTCACCTTTAATGTTCTAAGGTGTTTTATAGGCTCATTTTGTCTTTTACCTGCCCTTGCTCTATTTAAAGATAAAACAAAATATATGAATTCTGACCTTATTAAGGGCGGGCTTCTGGCAGGGTTTATTTTATTTATTGCCTTTTCAATTAATCAATATTGTATGATTTATGCTGACGCCGGAAAAGCCGGATTTATAACTTCGCTTTATATTTTGTTTGTACCGGTTATAGCTGTATTTTTAAAACACAAACTGACTCAAAATGTTAAAATCGGAATAATATTAGCAACATTCGGGCTTTATTTTTTATGTGCAAAAGATTTTACACATTTTGAATTGTGGGACATTTTGCTTTTAGTTAGTGCTTTTTTCTTTGCACTCCATATAATTACGGTTAGCCATTATTCTAAAAAAGCAAATGCAATTGCTCTTTCTGTTCTACAATTTTTCACCGCAGGTCTATTTTCTTTAATCCCTATGTTTTTATTTGAGAGCCCGACAGTGACCGCTGTAATTTCCGGCTGGAAACCAATTTTATTTATAGGAATTGTTGTAACAGGCGTTGCTTATACTTTGCAGATTTTCGGACACAAGGCAACAAAACCGATACTTGCTACATTAATTTTAAGTTCTGAAGCTGTTTTTGCCGTTATAGGCGGAATGTTAATACTGAATGAAACTCTAACCATAAATGAATGGGCGGGGTGTTTAATAATGCTTATAGGAATTGTTATTTCTCAAATTCCTGAAAAAGATTTATGTAATAAAAAAATACAAGGAGATGTTTAGATGAAAAAAATTGAGAATCAAACATTTGATGAAGAACGCTCTTTATATAATTTAAAAAACACACAAGTCATAAATTGTACTTTTGCCGGTATCGCTGACGGGGAATCGGTTTTAAAAGAATGCCGCAATTATGAAGTTATAGATTGTTCATTTTCTCTACGATACCCAATGTGGCATGCAAAAAAATTTTCACTTGTAAATTCAAGTATGGATGAAAAAACAAGAGCTCCGTTATGGTATTGTGACAACGGCAGAATTGAAAACTGCAAAATTGACGGAATTAAATGCCTCAGGGAATGTAAAAAAGTCAGTATTTCAAATGCTCAAATAAATTCGCCCGAGTTTGGCTGGAGATGTAAAAATATTGATATTGTAAACTCAAAAGTTGATTCAATGTATTTCTTATTTGAAACTAAGAACGTTGTTATTGATAACATAGAAATGACTGGCAAATATTCATTCCAATATATGAAAAATCTATCAATTAAAAATTCAAAATTAGACACAAAAGACGCATTTTGGCACTCTAAAAATATAACTGTTGAAAATTCTATTGTTAAAGGCGAGTATCTTGGCTGGTTCTCTGAAAATTTAACTCTTATAAACTGTAAAATAATCGGAACGCAGCCATTATGCTATTGCAAAAATTTAAAACTTATAAATTGCGAAATGGTTGATTGCGACCTCTCTTTTGAATATTCAGATGTTATGGCTGATATAAAAGGTCATATTACATCTGTTAAAAATCCAAAATCAGGAATGATAACTGCTGATTCAATCGGTGAAATTATACGAGACGATGCTGCAAAAAAATGCAATGGTAAAATTATTATCAGAGCACAGACAAAAATACCTGCTTAAAAAACAATAGGTAATTGATTGGCGATAAAAATTTTCCGTAATAATCAAACTGAGTGTTCATTTATAAGGCAAAAGTAAATAATCTATTCCTCCTGGTGATATCTGCCATTTTCTAATTAATTCTTAATTACTTCCGTAAAGTTTGTTTAATATAGTTGTTATTTTGTCGTTTACTTAATAAGTTTCTTTAGATAAATCATATCAATCAATTGTTTTCCATTTTCAAAAATAGGATTAGGATAGTTATTGATAAAAAAATTTTTTATTCTATGGGTTTCAACAAACCCCCGTTTTTTATAAAAACTAAGAGTATTTTCATTTTCACCTGTACCAAGAATTATTTCTGAGTAGTTTTCCTTATATTTGTCAAAGATAAATTCCAGTAACATTGATGCATAACCTTTATTCCTGAATTCGGGATATGTCGCCAGATTTTTTATTTCTATTGTTTTATCATCTATGCGGATAACAGCACATATAGAGGTTGGTTTATCATTTTCATTATACAAAACAAAGAGATTTGATTCGTTTAAATATTTGTGAATCATGTTTTCATCTTCATCTCCTATTAATAAAATATCTAAAAAAATAATTTTATTTTTTGTTATTTCCTCTATTTTCATAAATTATAATATTCCCTTTGTCTTTCTATATTAATATAAACAAAATGGGCGTGTTTATTTCGTTTATATTAGGAATTAAAATTTTACCCTTTTGTCGGTCTTGAGTTTTTTGTGTTTTGAATATCCTCGTTTGCTGGCTCTTTTATTCCTGTTTGAATCGGTTGAGTAGCGGGTAATTCTGTTTTTTCGCCGTAACCTAATTTTTTAACAAGATTATTGAATACAATCTTGCTCGTATCGGGAATTTCTTCGCATTCTTTTATGCCTGAAACGGTAGTGTTTGCTCCGAATGCAGACTTATTTCCCGACTGCACCGACCATGAGTTGCAAGCTTCAAGATTACTGAAATCAGGCAAAACAGAATTAATTATTTTTACTGCCTCTTGCTCGGAGATATTAATATTATTGGTTTTAAAGGCCGCTAACAATTGTATTTCCTGAATGCTCAGGTCTTTTTCCATTGTGTTTAATACCTCATAAAAACTGCACTTTTATAATATCGGTATAATTAGTTTTAATCTTTAATCTTCCTATCTTTTTATTAATTATTTTTTATTTGTAAATTTTATTTTGCACTATTAGCAAAAAAAAAATTTTTTGTGTTTAATAAATTGTATAGAAAATCAGAAAGGGAAACGCTATGAACATTATTAAATTAAATACTTATATTTCTCGCAATGGAACTAAAGTTGTTAAGGAACTTTTACATGACCAAATTATTCGCAAAACAGTATATCTTCCGAAAACCTCTTCATTAAAAAAAGCGGGTGTTGATGGTTTTGTACGTTGTAACGTTGATGATCAAATAAGCGCATTTGGTCGTAAAGGAAGGCCTCTTGTATATGGTCATGAAGATGTTAAAAATTTAATATATGCAATTAAAAAATTTGGTTTAAAGGCATAATTGACAAAAAGACCCAAATATAGGTCAAATTTAAAAATCTTTAAAAAAATTACAAATTGTTACACACGTAGCCCTGCTGACAATATTGGTCAACTCCCATACGTCATTGCGGGGCTGAATGAAGCCGTGGCAATCCATACTTTGCGGTCACTCACCCTAGCCCTCCCCTTTAAGTGGCTAGGGAATTTAGTCCGCTAAGCAAACCGCCTGTGTTCCGCTGTCGTGACGGTAGTAGTTGCCCCGATACGTGTAGGTAGGATAGAAATCACGGATGTATGCGTTGTCCTTGCTGCTCTACTCACCAGACCAGACGTAAAACGAATTGCTTGCAGTGGTGATAAAATATGATTTATCAGAACCGGATATAGGTTTATCAAAACTTCCGCTAACGTAAAACCGCGTAAACCAGAGGTTAAGCTGTGCCCGCCCCCTCTGCTGGAAAAGTAGTGGTAGTAGGTCTTTGAGCTCATTCTTAAATCCTCCGTAATATTGTATACCATATTATTATATCATTTTGGGAATATTTGTGCAAGAAAGATTAAAATTTTACCCTTTTGTCGGTCTTGAGTTTTTTGTGTTTTTAATATATTGTTGTCATAGAAATAAGGGGAGAGCAAATGCAAGAAGAATTAAAAGAGATTAATGATGTTGTTAAAAATATTGCAGTGTTTATTCAAGAGAATGAGGCGGTAAAGCCTGACTTTGAAGAATATTTAAAAACAGTAAGCGGATCAATGCACTTTCAAGCTGCATGTTTTAATTATATCTTTGAACGTAATCTCGGTGAAAACTTAAAAAGTATTCCGCAGTTGTTTGTTGAAAATACTAAAAAACTTCCCGCATCTCAGAAAAAAATAGCCGAAGCACTTTCTCATTCGGTTTCTTCGGTATTTGAAGTTAAAAAAGTTTTGAAAAATGGGTTTGAATTATACAATGTAATTAATGAAAAGTTATACAACGTAACTTCTCTTGTAAAAATGACATCATTCAGAGGTGTTGGCGGCGGACAATTTGTTATTGCACGTATTTTTGAATATAAAAAGTCATATTATCTGCTTGAGATTTCAGGCGTTCTTTCTGCAAGCAGAAAAGATGATGCTTTAAGGTTTGCTGTTGCCAAAATTATAGAAAATCCTGAACTTGTTTACAACGATAACCCTGAAAAGTTAAAAGAAATAGAAAAAGATATTAAAAAAGTACATAAAAAATTTCTTGAATATTTTGGAAATGATGAAGTCGTTACAACTAATAAATTTGCTGATGATTTAATCGGGATGTTTAACGATTATGCAGAAGGCGGAGAAAAGGCTGATTATACCGAAAAAGTTAAAATGCCTGATGAATTTAAATTCTTTAATGTAAGCGAATTTAACAACTCTTATGAAAACTTTCTGGAAAATTCTCTCGGTGGATTTTCTTCTCACAGCGAAGAGTATGACGTTGGGGTTATTTTTGATGAAGAACTCGGAATGTATGCTATACCGTTTTATGGAACATTTAACAAAATTTTTGAAGCAAAAGATTTTACAAAAGTTGTTAATTACGATAAATGTATTGAGTATTTCCTTACAAATGATAAATTCTCTGCGAATTTGATAAAACGTGTAGCTGAAAAACATAAAAATTTCGAAAAAGTTGTCAATGCTGTTCTTGGTACTGATTTGACACTTGATGAAATATTGCAAAAATATAAATCACGTTATCTGGAAAATAAAATTGTTTCATCAACCACAGTTTTATATCGCTCAAAAGCTTTCTCAAATACGTTAGGAATAATTGAAGAACAAGAAAATAAACCACAAATTGAGGTTGACCATAAAATAGGCAGAAATGATCCCTGCCCTTGCGGAAGCGGTAAAAAATATAAAAAATGCTGCGGAGCAGCTGTTTCAGTATAACAAATAAAGGAGGAAATATGAAAGAGACATTTAAGAAGCTCGGGGGGGGGGCAGATTAGAAGCCACTCATAGCAAGAGATTTGACAAAATCACAGAATGTAAGTATAATTTTAATATTATGAATTATAAATCGGGATTTACTTTAGCGGAAGTATTAATAACTTTAGGCATTATTGGTGTCGTTGCCGCATTGACTATTCCGACATTAATAAGTAAATATCAGGAGAGAGAACTTGTAACCCGGGCGCGAAAGGCTTATGCCCAGGTAACAAATGCAATAGATATGGCAAGGGCAGATAGAGGATATGGTGATAATACGGTTATTTTTAACCCCAAAAATACAAGCTCGGAAACATTAAATAAATTAGTTGAATATTTTAAGGTGCAGGAAGTATGTAAACCAAATGAGGATGCCTGCGGAGGCAGATATGAATATAAGGCGGCAAAACCTTTTTCTAATAATGGAGAAACTTACACTGGGCAGCAATTTTATTGGATGTCGCGTTTTACGACAATAGATGGGGCTGTTATAGGTATAAATCAATATAATGCATGTAAACGTACCGTAACTTATACTAAATATGATGAAAACGGAGTTGTTGTTACAGATGAAGATGGTAACCCTGTTACATATGAAGGAACCGTCCATTCTTGTGCCATTATAATGATAGATACAACTGGAAATAAAGGACCAAATCAAATTGGAAAAGATGTATTTTCGCTGACTGTTCTTGAAGATTCTTTCACTTCAAATGCGGATGCTTTTGGCGGCGGTATACAAGATGTTGTTAAAACAGGCAAACTTATGGACACTGTTGATTATAATATAGGTGATAAAATTCCTGAGACAGATAAATAGGTTATTGAAACTGTTTCAATAAGACAGCGAAAGATTTTGAAGATATTCCTATAATATTTTCAAAATCTCCCTCAATTGATTTGACGAATCCTTTCGGTAATTCTTGTATACCGTAAGAACCTGCTTTGTCAAACGGTTTATAGGTTTCTATATAATTATTTATCATTTCGTCAGTCAAATTCTCAAAAGTAACATAACTTGTTGTTGAATTTTTTTTGCAATCTCTTGTTTTTGAATCTATTATAACAATTGCTGTTACAACCTTGTGAGTTTTTCCGGAAAGTTTTTTAAGCATGCAGAATGCATCATTTTTATCTTTGGGTTTTTCTAAAATTTCATCACCAAGAACTACAACTGTGTCAGCACCGATAATTAGTGCAGATTCTTTAATATTTTCTGCTACTGCCAGAGCCTTGTTATAGGCTAAATTTTCTACATAATCATAAGAAAAAGCCGTCTTCGTGTGTTTTTCTTCATACGGAGACGGAATAATTTCCAATTTGAAATCCTTTAATATTGCAGCTCTTCTGGGAGATGAAGATGCCAGGATTATTTTTCCCATTCCCTGTTCCTTTTTGCTAAATGTCTTTGCATAAATGTCTGCAGTCATTTCCAAAAACATTTTATCACAAAATGAACAAAAAACTTTTTATTAATACTGCTGTGCAGATTTATTGTATCTGGCAGAACGGGCATTTATAGCATAGCATGCAATGTTCAGACGCTGTTTCAACAGCATCATGTTTTTATGCATACTGGCGTAATCATTCATTGCCCCGAGCATTTTTTGCGGGTCAATCATTGATTCCATATTATCGTGATTATCTACGCGTTCTTCAGCGTATTTTTTGACCAATAGCTGGTCGATGTAATCTTCAGCACCTATTGCCATAAGATTCCTCCCTATTTAATTGTCCTTTTCCTAAGAAAAATTAATCCTTAATATTCCTGTTATATATATTAAGTATATCTTTCCCTGAAAATTGCTTAATTTTATCATGTTAGGTTTACATTTGTTTACAAAAAATTGTGATATAATAATCCTATGAAAGAGATTGTTATTACTGCACCTGTTAAAAAGCCTGAAGATATTGAACTTTTTAGCAAAGTTACCAACTGTAGGGATTACTATGTTTATTATAAAAAATTTCTTGATAACAATTTTGATTATGTAAAAGAATTTGTAGATACTGCAAAAAGATGTAAATGTAATATTTTTATAAATTTTAAGCATGACATTACAGAAGAAAATTTGCCTGAAATTAAAAGAATGCTTAAGTTCCTTAAAACGGTAGGTATTGACGGAATTTTTATTAACAGTTTTGCTATTCTTGAAGCAATAAAGGTTTTTAATCTTCCGTTTAAAGTAATTGCGGATTCTTATTTTGATATACACAATCTTGCGGGTATTGATTTTATTAACAGTTTCCACAAAGTTGACGGGATTATTATTACCGAAGAAATTTACATGAAAAATATTGCAAAAATTAAAAAATACACAAAGCTTCCGCTTGCCATTGATTCAGATAATCTTCCCTGGTGTGCAGAAGATATTAAAAAAATAAAAGCTATTGACAATGTTGTTATTAAAGGAAAGTTCGCAAATTCCGAAGAAATCTTGGAGGGTATAGAACTAGTACAGAAAATTCTCGAAAAACCAAAACTTTTCAAAAACCAAAAACTTCCTTTTAAACATGTAAGAAAAAGTATTTACCAGACAAATCATTTTTCTGGCGAAATGGTGAGTGCAGAGGGCAAGGATTTTAAATTCAGCCGAAATATCCACAAGTTTGAGTGGGATGTAAAAAGAACCAGAATGCCAAAAGATATCAGCTATGACAATGAATACAGAATTAATTTGAGATTGTCGGAACTTGAACAGGTAAAAGAGCTTGAAAAATATATTAAAAAAATTGGAACAAATCCTATATATTCAATAGAATATGGAGAAATCCTTTCAACATGCGATTTGGCAACAAGCAGTTTCAGCGAATTGATTACAAAAGTAAGAAAATTTTGCTCCAAATATGATATAAAGTTTCAGTTATCCACACCTAAAATTCTTATTGAGAGAGATTTTGACAGAGTTTATGAATACGGGAAACAGCTTTTGCTGGCTGCCCCAGCACCGGATTCGATAATAATAAATAATATAGGTTATTTCTGGGCATTTATCAATGATAATGATGTTAATCATATTCCAATAGAAATAGGGCAGGGCATAAATTTATTAAACAGCCTTTCAATAAAATGTTTAAATAATCTTGCACCGATTAATACGGTTGATTTTAGCTCGTTTAAGGATATGGAAAGCGCCGTAAAGACAATTAAAAAAATTAAAAATGATATTCCGAACAGAAAATATACAATTGCAGGCAATAAAAAAGTTCCTAGCATGGGGCTTTGTCCACTGAATAATGACAGTGCTATTACTTCAAGGCTTTCCTGCAAAGCACCTTGTCATCAGGGCGGATTTGCTTTAAAGGACCCGTCATTGAAGAAGATTTTCCCGTTTACCTGCGACGGATTTTGCAGAATGCACATGTTTGAAGATACTGTTATGCAGGATTTTTCGTGTGTAAAAGAGCTTGCTGAAGCTGGTGTTAATGAGTTTGTATTTGATTTTAGTGCATTAAATTCAAAATATATCCCAATATTATTAAATGAGTTTTTTCAGACTGTATAATTAAGGTAATTTATATCTTATAATTGCATTTGTGCCCTGTGAGGAGATAAATATAATGCCGTTTGATATGTGCAGTCCGTATGGCTTTATTACGTTAGTTACCAGCTCGGTTATTCTGCCGGTTGTATCAACTTTTAATACATTATTTGCATTATAGTTTGCTATATAAAGATTTCCTGCTTTGTCGCTAATTAAGCCTATAGGACCATTTAATTTTTTATCTTTTAGAAATATTATTTTTTCGCCTTTGGGAGTTATTTTAAAAATAACATTATCCGAAAAACCGGCAGCATATAAATTGCCTGTATTATCTGTAGTGACTCCTGTAGGGCTTGGAATATCTTCATATATACCGTTTGTCTGCGGTTGTACAGGTGTTTCAGAAATTTGATTTTCGTACTTAATTGTCTGTAAATCTGTATTAAGTTCATTTGCAAGTTCTCGTGCTTTAGGGTTTACATAAGAGCCTGTTGGTATAATCGCAAGAAAAGATTTAGCCTTGTCATTCTGACCTAATTTCTTGCTCAATTCCGCAGCTTTGTATACTGATTCATAATCATTAGGTTTTCTTACTACTATTTGTTTAAATACAGTTAAGGCAGCCTCGTCCTGTCCTAGATATTCCAGAATAGAACCTAGATTATAATATGCATCAATATAATCAGGGTCAAGTTCAATAGCTTTTCTAAATGCTTCCATTGATTTGTCGTATTGACCAATTTTATAAAAATCAATTCCTTTATTATAATGAAGTTTAGCTTCTGTCATAGTGGCAGCATCAGCCGGAAAGACATTTAGAAATCCAAATATAAAAAATGTTGCAAGCAGTTCTTTATATTGCACTTAATTCCTCAATAAGATTTGCATTTTGCTCTGCAAATTCTTTTCCTCTTGATATTATAGCTTGTTTTAATATAGCCGGCAAATCAATAGGAGTCAACTCTTTAAAGTTATCCGGCATTCTTAAGCTCCAATTTGCGTCTCCAGATGTTCCAGGTCTGTTATAGACATCTTCAATTTGGAAAAAGTCTGTGAAGAATATCTGAATATTTTCAGCTTTTGAAGCGAATAATTCAATAAGTTTTACCTGTTTTAAAAGATTAGCGTCTTTAGTTAACTTAGTTATTAAATCGTCTTTATTTGCAACATCACCATAAAGATCTTCTACTAGATTTTTGACATGTAAATAACCCTCATGAGTATTAATCATTGCTTTCGCCCACATTGAGATAGGTTCATTATCGTGAGTACCAACCATAGCCCAGCAATTTTCATCAATATTGCAGCAGCGGTAAGGGTGATCAGCCTTTTCAGGAACAACAAACTGTGTTAATCTCATACCTTGCAGTTTATATTTTTTCATTACAGCAGCAACAGGATTAGTTAATGTACCTAAATCTTCACAGACAATAGCGTTTTTATCCAGCCCCTCTTCTTCTGCGGCGGCTATTACAATTTTTTCAATTAGAGCACCGTATTGGGCAATTTGTTCGTCTGTTAATGTTTTAACACGTTTTTCTTTATCTGCTTCTATACTTGTATCAAGGTCTTCAAGTTTTGCAATTGCAAATTTACATAAAAACGGATGTTCCGGTGAAGAATATAGTCTGCCGGCACCTTCTTCAATTTTAGGCTTACAGCCTTCTTTATATACCCATGGATCTATTAATCCTACAATATGGTCAATTCTTACCCCGCCAGGGTTTTCACGGAACATTTTTCTGTATAAATTTTTCAATAGAACTCCGCCTTTATCGAGCGTACCGTCAGCTTTATACATTCTTTCAGGATCTAATACAGGAAACCCCCATGCCTGTCCGTCTTTTGAAAAATAATCGGGAGGACAGCCAAGCATCCAGCCGTCTAAAAATAGTGATTTATAAGCCCATATATCACGATCGGAAAATGCTACCTGTCTGTCGGCAATCATTTTTATATCTTTTGATTTTGCGTATTCTTTTGTTTCTGCATTTTGTTTGCTCAATACAAATTGTATAAATTTATATTTATCAATATCATATTCATATTTTTTAGAAATTTCGACAAGACGTTTTCCATGTTCAAGTCTTTGTTCAATTGTCTCAGGAGCAAATAAATTCTTATCAACATCAGAATTCCACAGAGGCCAGTAATCATTTTGGTGCTCGATGCTTAAAGCTTCATAAATACTATCTCTGTCTAACCAGCGGTTGTTTAATCTTTTAAAATCATCAAATTCTTTTTTTAGTTTGGCATCACCGTGTTCAATAAAGTTTTTATATGCTTCATCTAAAGCATCCGCATATTTTTTATATGCATATGAATAAGCGGTTTTGTTTTTACCTTTATTAGGGTTGTTTTCGACGATTTCATTAAAAGTTTCAACAGAAAGAATATTATTCCAATTTTTAGTAGTAAGCTCTTTTAAGTCTACGAACAGGGGGTTAGTAGAAAATATAGTACCTGTGTAAGGTGAAGAATCGCAGCTTTTAGTTTTACCGGCAGGTCCGAGCTGAATTGCGTTGAATATGCCGGACGCATAGTCAATAAGCTCTTTTCCTCCATTAGAATTCATAGAGCCAAAGCCTGTATTTTCACCGTCTGCTGCAGGAAAACTTCCGCCATGAACTATAAGTGCAAAATTCTTTTTTCCTAAAGCTTCTAGAGCTTTATGGATAATTTTAATTTTATTATTGTCGAAACCCATATTTAACCCTCTCTTCTAAAAAACTTTAGGCCCGGTGGGACTCGAACCCACGACCAATTGATTAAGAGTCAACTGCTCTACCAGCTGAGCTACAAGCCCTGATATACTCTTTTTAAGTCTGCATATTTTGCAGATATTCTATATCCTAATTATATCAGATTATTTTTTTTTGACAATAATTAAAATTTCTATAATAATAGAGTTTATGAGTAATATAACATTCAAAACAGTGCAGCCTGACGGGTTCGGGCAAATATATGCGGATATGCAAATGCAGTTTCCGCCTGAAGAACTCAAGCCGTTCAATGTTTTTGTTAAACTTTTATCAGAAGGAAAACTTGAATGTCTTGGAGCTTATGACAATCTTACGCAGGTCGGGTATCTTATTTTTGCAAAGGCTGATGAATTTATCTGGCTGGATTATATTGCGGTTAAAAAAGAATTCCATTCAAAAGGTTACGGAAGAAAAATTCTGGCATGTTTTAAGAATATGTTTCTTGAGGTTGAAAAGCCCTGCATTGAAAATCCCGATACTTTAAGGCGGATTAAATTTTACGAATCTCTCGGCGCCAAAAAACTCGGCTTTGAATATCTGTATCCGAATAATTCAGGCGGTCTGGAGATGGATTTGTATTTTTTAGGGGATAACATGCCGGATAATGACAAAATTTTTTCGGTTGTAAAATCAGTCTTTAAAAATATTCATGCTGATGTTAATGAATTGGATAAATTTATTGATAAAATTTATAAAGCTATGCACAGTATTTAATTGAATATTACTTTTTATCATGTAGGATATAGATATGGAGAGAAAGATATTAAAAGCAATGGTCATGTCAGCGGGCATGGGGTCACGACTGGAACCTCTGACATTACAGGTTCCAAAGCCGTTAGTGCCTGTTTGCAACCGTCCGGTTATGGATATTTTGTTTGAACACCTTGCGCAAACAGGTATAAAAGATGTTATCTGCAATACCTATTACCTTTCTCAACAAATTATAGAGCGGTATAAAAACAACGATTTCGGGGTAAATTTCAACTATATTAAAGAAGAAACTTTATCAGGCACAGCGGGCGGATTAAAAAAATGCCAGTTTTTCTTTGAAGAAGGCGAAGATTTTGTTGTGCTTTCTGCTGACGGACTTTCTGACGCTGATATATTAAAAGGCATTAAAATCCACCAAAATTCCGGAGCGATTGCAACAATCGGAGTCAAAAGGGTTAAGCATGACGAGGTTTCGCATTTCGGCGTAGTTGTGACCGACAGCGACGGATTTATTACCGAGTTTCAGGAAAAACCTCCGCTCAGCGAGGCCAAAAGCGATT
>CANUDF010000024.1 GCA_947857085.1 Candidatus Gastranaerophilales bacterium
GGCGCAAGTCGGCCATACCATACCATACCATACCATACAGGCATTATAACTGGTTTTCAGCCTTTTTAAACTTATCTTAACATTTATTTACATATTATTTTCTAAAATAGTCACAAATAAGCGTTTTTTTACGCGGCAAAAGGTTTTTTACACCTTCAATAAATTTATTCTTTTGTGAATCTTCAAGTTCTTTTTTAAGGATTGCTTTTTCTAAAACGACTTTGTTATACAATTCGGCGCAGACAGAACTTTTATCAACATGCTCTTTTAATTTTGCAAGCTGTTGTTCTTTCTCTTTTATTGATAATACCAATTCTTTTTTCACTATAAACCTCTTTATTTCGACATGAAACAGAATAATATTATTTGGTATTTTTTAAATCGACTTTTTAGGTGATTTTAGCAGTTTACTGCTAATAAATCATACTTATAGCCCATTTCCATGGCATTTTTATTTAAAGGCAGAAGATTTTTTCTGTGCACAGGAAGCACTGTGTCAAGCGCCTTTTCCAAAATATCAACTGATAAAAGCCCGCTTGCTCTCATAAGCAGACCTAATGAAAGCATATTAGCCATTTTTACATTACCTAGCTTTTCTGCCATTTCTGAAATAGGCGCAAATACATAGTGAATATCGCTTCTATTTTCAATTTTTTCTGCAAGTGAAGTATTTACAATTAAATATCCGCCTTTTTTAACTTTTGGTTCAAATTTATCAAAAGATGCCTGATTCAAAACAATAATAAAATCAGCTTCTTTTTTATTTACGGAACTTACTTCTTCATCGCTCATAACGATTTCACAGTTAACTGTTCCGCCACGCATTTCAGCACCGTAGCAAGGGTACCAGGTAACTTTTTTATCTTCGAGCATAAATGCATTAGCAAGCACCTCACCTGCCAATAATACGCCCTGTCCGCCAAAACCGGCTATAACAAAATTCTTTTCCATTTAGTTATTTTCCTTATTAGTTATATCTTTATACACGCCCGGAACAAAAACAGGCATCATTTCATTTCTAACTCTTTCATGAGCCTGCTGTGGAGACATTCTCCAGTTTGTAGGACAGGTTGAAAGAATTTCAACAAACCCGAAACCAAGACCTTGAAGCTGAACTTCAAAAGCTTTTTTAATTGCTTGTTTTGCTTTTCTTATATTTGCAATAGTATCCAAAGAAACCCTCGCTGAAAAAGCTGTTCCGTCACAGAGTGCAACATGTTCTGCAATTTTGACCGGATAACCGTAATATTCAACATTTCTTCCCATAGGAGATGTTGTTGTAACCTGACCTAACAGTGTTGTAGGCCCGAGTTGTCCGCCTGTCATACCATAAGTTGTGTTGTTAATACAGATCGCTGATAAGCATTCACCTCTTAAAGCAGCATGAAGACTTTCAGCTAAACCGATTGATGCAAAATCACCGTCGCCTGAATATGTAAACACAAATTTATCAGGATTAGCACGCTTAACTCCTGTTGCAACAGCAAGAGCTCTGCCATGAGGAGATTCTATAGCATCAACGTTTAAAAAATCATATATTGTAACCGAACATCCGATTGAAGTTGCAGCTATAGTTTTTTCTCTAATGCCGAGTTCATCCATAACTTCTGCAACAAGTTTGATAGCAACACCGTGGTCGCATCCCGGGCAAAAAGTATATTTAAAATCTTTTTTAAATGAATCAGGTACTTTAAAAACTTGGGTTGCCATTATATCACCGCCTTTTCTATGGCTTCGGCCAATTCTTCTACGCTTGGCCAGGAGCCTACAGGTTTACCGTAAAATTCAACTGGCACTTTGCCGTTAACGGCAAGCCTTACATCTCTTACCATCTGTCCCATATTAACTTCTATTGTAAGAAATTTTTTTGTTTTTCCCGCAATTTCTTGTAATCTTTTGTTCGGGAACGGGAATAAAGTTATCGGTCTGAAAAATCCTATTTTCAAACCTTTTTCTCTCAACTGTTTAATCGCAGCTTTCACATTTCTTGAAAGACTGCCAAAACTCAAAACAACAAGATCAGCATCTTCTGTGTCGATCTCTTCGTACATAACTTCATTTTCTTCAAGATGTCTGTATTTTTCAAATATATGTCTTATATGCTCGCATTGAGGTTCCTCCTGAGGAGAATATGAACGTATAATCCTTGAATTTCTGTTTTTTGCTCCTAATAAAGCCCAATCGGAATGGTCAACCTCAGGATAAGGATATTCACCGAATTCAACAGGTTCCATCATTTGGCCGAGTAATCCATCGGCAAGAAGTATTGCCGGATTTCTATATTTGTGTGCAAGGTAGAAAGTTTTGTATGTCAAGTCAACAGCCTCTTGAACAGTTGACGGAGATAAAACAATAATTTTATAATCACCGTCGCCGCCGCCTATTGTAGACTG
This sequence comes from Candidatus Gastranaerophilales bacterium, assembly GCA_947857085.1. GTDB lineage: Bacteria > Cyanobacteriota > Vampirovibrionia > Gastranaerophilales > Gastranaerophilaceae > SIG32. The sequence continues at coordinate 2,394 of CANUDF010000024.1, forward strand.
GTTGTAATCACCTTGAGACGGAAAAATATTCCCCAATCCCGGGCCGCCTCTCATAACGCTTACGAGAACAACAGGCAGTTCATCGGATGTTGCATATGACAGAGCTTCCTGCATCAAAGCAATTGCGCATGATGAGGATGAAGTCATAGCCTTTTTACCTGTAGAACATGCTCCTAAAACCATATTTATTGCAGCAAGTTCGCTTTCTGCAGAGACATAAGCTCTTTTAAGCTCTTGCATTTTGCCGCTCATAAATTCCCCAATCTCACTCTGAGGAGTAATGGGATATCCAAAATAACAATCACACCCTGCAATTACCGCCGCATTTGCAATTGCATAATTACCTTTTGTTAATACTTTCGTTTTATTTAAACATTCAACCATATCCTATCCTTTATATACTTCCGTAATTGCCAAATCAGGACATCTTGTCGCACATATTGCACAACCGAGACAAATTCCGTCCGGATCATCAAATTCAACTATTCTATCACCGAGCTTGTTAGTCTTTTCACTAATTTTAATAAGCTTTTTAGGACATTCTTCAATACACAAATAACAGGCCTTGCATTTTTTACTGTCTATAACTATTCGGCTCATATCTACCTCAATCCAACTAATACATTTTCCATTGTACCACCAATTACTCCAAAATTGACTATAATCTTTACAATTGTAATAAACTAACTTAATATTTTTGCTAAATTATTTATAATTCTGGTACTATAATATAGTAGGGATATTATTAAGGAAATTATTAGAAATGGCACAAACAGTAGAAGAACTCGCTGAACTTTTAGATAATATGAAACTTGAAGCTGATCGTAATGCAGATACCTTTGATAAACTTTTACAAAGCATCCATAACAAGCTTGAATTTATGGCTGATGATACAGAAGCAGATGACTTAATAAAAGTTTATTTAACCGAACTCAAGAAAACACTGGAAGAACGGCATTCCCTTGTTGTTTCAGAATTTAATAAAATAGAAAATTCTTTTAAGTCCCTTTCATCAGAACAAGCTCAGCTAATTAAAACAGTTGAAGCAAAGGAAATGTTTGATATTTTTGCAAATAACATGCAAAGTATTGCAAAAGAATTATATAATCAAAAAGAACTTCTGGCGCAATATGATGAACGATTTGCAGCTTTTGCTTCTGATAAAACAGATAAAAACGAGATAATTACCTCTGTTTCTGCCATAAGAAAGGATGTTGAGGTTGTTAACCAGAACTTTGAAGCTTCTATTGCCGATATAAATGCAAATATCCAATCCATTTTTAAAAACCTTATCGTAATGGATCCTACAGCCCAGAACGATATTATAAAAAGAGAGCTGGAAAATATTTATCTTTCAACCAATGCAATACTTTCTGCATTACATATTGTTGACCAAAAAAACGATGACCTTGCACAATCTTTAGAAAAAATTGTCACAAAAGAAAACTTTGAACAATCACAGGAAAAATTAGATTTTATTATTAAAAAAGCAGACGAAATATCTGAAAAATTTAATAACGTAACTGAAAAAAACGATTTGGATACTATTATTTATAAAACATCTGAAATCTCTGATAAGATTAATCTTTTGCCTTTGAGGGAAGATTTAAGATATTTCTCGGAAAAAACAACCGAAATATCAGGACAGATTGCAGCACTTCCCCAAAAGAATGATTTAGATAAAATCTCTGATAAAACTGTTGACAATTTAAGTATAAAATTAGATGAATTATCTGTAAAACCCGAACTTAACAAGCTCTGTGAAAAAACAGATGAAATATCAAGCAGATTTGAACCGATTGCTGAAAAATCAGATATTGATAATGTGCTGATAAAATCAATTGAAATTTCCGAAAAATTAGATAGTACCGCTACAAAAAATGATATTGAACTTTTAACAAACAAAACCGGCAGTATTGAAGAACAAATCAATAATTTACCGCAGCAGACTGACTTAGCTGATATGTATCAAAGTATTCATGAATTTTCGGCTGTTTTAGAAACATTGAGAACCAGTCTGACATCTTCAAATGAAAATGCAAACTTAATGATACGCGAACAGCTTGATAAATTAAATTCCGTATTATCGGCTGTTGTTACAGAAAATGATTTTACAGGATTCAGACATGATTTAGCAGACTTTATTCAAAAAATTATTGATAATTCCGTTAGTTTAAATGATAACCTTAATATTAATAAGGATGTATTACAAAAACTAATTACAGAAATAGAAAATCTCGATATTCATAGAAATATTGAAACAATTGCGAATGCACTTGAGGGACTAAGAATAAGTTTTTCAGACCGTGTCGAAAATGTTTCCCAAGATATAAGCAATATATCTGAAAAAATAAACAGCTTATCAACTGAACCTCTTGAAGAAAAGATAAATAATTTAAGCGTTAATCTATATGATACTTCAGAAAATATTAAAAATATGCAGTCAGAAGTCTTTGAAAAACTTTCCAAAGATAATGAAGATTTAATTGAGAAAATAGATGCTCTGCCGCTTACTGAAAGTTTTAGCGATATAAACAATAGCATTTCAGGCTTAAGAGAAACAGCTTTAGACAATGCAGAAAGAATTTCAAAAGAAATTGAAAATGTTTCCGGCAAAATTGATAGTTTCTCAACATTAAATATAAGCGTAAAAATTAATGATATCCACGAAAACTTGAATGAAACCGCCGAGAATTTGAAAGCATTTCAGAATGATGTACTTGAAAAATTATCGGAAGATGACAGTGACAAATTTACAAGCCTGCATAATAATATAGATTTTTTACGTGAAACAATAATTTCATCACAAACATCAAATGAAACAAGTCTTGCAGAAAAGCTTCTGGCTTTAAGGGATATGATTACAACAAATGTTAAAACCCGTGATGAAAAGTTTGTTTATTTGCAGAATAAAATTGATGAATTTATTGACAAAGTCCAAGCAATTTCCGGTGATACTGAAATAAAAATAGGCAATTCGCTTTCTGAAATAACAGAATTAAAAGCCGAAATCGAACAGATTTCAAAAGAATTTACAGAATGGAATTACGGTCAGGAAGCAAGAGATTCAAAAATTGTAAACATGATATCTTCTGAACTGGGAGAAATCGGAGTTACAATTACAACATTGCAGGACGCTATTCAGGCAGGAGTTCATCAGGAATTAGCAAAAAATACTGAGCTTGTAGAAATACAAATTAATAATCTTATTGAGCTTATAGAAAATTTCAAGAAAGAAGTTCTTGAGAAAGAAGACGAACCTTCTTTTGACTTTGAAACACCATTTAAAGAATTAAAAGAGAAAATTACATCTGTAAAACAAGAAGTAAACCTTGTAAATACTGATATAATGGATGCATTAAATGCAAGAGCTGATGAGACTCTGAATGAATTATCCAATTTTAAAGCAGCTCTTAACTCTTTCTCAGATTTGGAACATTCAATAAATACCCGGATAGAAGAAGCGAGTTCAAAAAATACAGAAGAAATAAATAATTTATTAAATGAAGTTAAACTTCAAATCACAAATGCAGCCGAAAAGCTTAATGTAGAAGAACAAATATTATCTGCAGCAGAAGATATTAAAAATTCAATAAACAATAAAATAAATTCCCAAAATATTACCGAAGAATTAAAGAATGAAATTTTATCAACAGCAGATGATATCAAATCTTCATTGAATGACAAGTTATCTTCTGATACAGAAGACTTGAAAACTCTGTTATCAGTAGCAATGAACAATGACGATATTACATGGGCTATTGATAATTTAAAAACAGATATTTCAGATAAAGTTTCAAAAATATTTAATGAACATAAAAACATAAGTGAAATACTTCAAAAAACAAATGAACTTTCCGGTAATAATACTAAAATTTCTGAACTTCTGGATGCTTTGAATCAAAAGGTCGATATTCTGGCTATGTCTGATAATAATGACGATTATCTTGTTCAAGATGAGATTGATGAAGTTAAAAACATGATTTCATCCCAAAGGCATTTATTGGAAAACTCTGCAAGTGCAGAAAAAGTTAATGCAATAGAAAGCCATCTGGAACAATTAATCAGTAAAATTGAAACAATAGAAGCAACTGATCTTAAAGACATGCGTGAAAGTATTCTAAGTACAATACTTAATGTATTTGAACAGATTTCATTTATTGAAGAATCAGAAGATATTAAAGACTTTGTTGAAGAAAAGACAGAAGAAATTAACCAAAATCTGATTGAAGTAAAGCAGCAGTTAAAACAAATTGCAAATAATGATGACGGTTATACATATACATTGCAAGATGTTGAGTCCGACATTGCAAAATTAAGATTAGTAATAAATGAGCTCTCAACCGGTTCTTCAAGAGAAGATATTTCTGACATTTCCGAAAATATCCACAAAATTGTAACATCCGTTGAAGATTTGCAAACATCATTAACTCAGGAACAAATCTCTGACTTAAAATCGGATTTTGAAAAGCTAAGCGAAGATATTTTGAGTATAAGTTCAAGAACTAATAAACTTCTGCTTACCTCTGATGAATCCTATAATGCCTTAAATAACGGTTTAAATGACTTCAGCAATATAGTTTATAAGCTTGAAGAAAGAATAAACTACCTTGATAATACTGAAATCACCGAACGGATAGAAAAAAAGCTGGATAACGTTGCAAATGTTGTAACAGGCTCTGCAAATTCCGATAAAGTTATGCGTCAGGCATTTATGTATATGGGTGAATGGATTGATAATACAAGTGAAAACATAGATAACTTATCTGAACAGGCAAATAAAATAAATGATGTTAAGTTTATAATAGAAAAACTACAGCAGAAAGTACCTGAGCAGATGGAATTACTAAATGCCATTGCCGAAAGATTTGAAGAACAGCAGGAAAGAATGGACAGATTAGAAATGAAACTTGAAAAAATTCTTTCTTCGATTGATGATATTGATGACACAAAATTAACCAAAAAAGTTGATAAAATAGATAAACAACTTACGAAATTAAACAATACAATAGAAAAGCTGGCGTCTTATGTTGATGAATAAAGCAATACATGACTTAGAAAAAGCACTATCCCCAAAAAACGTACTGCACGAACTTGAGGAACGATATGCTTATTCTAGAGATGCTTCGAATGTCCCTGAAATAAACAGCCTCCCTGATGTTGTTGTATTTGCTGAAACAATTGAGCAGGTTCAGCAGGTTATTAAGATAGCAAATAAACATAAACTGCCTGTAATTTGCAGAGGAGCAGGGACAAATACCGTCGGTGCATGTATTGCAGAACATGGCGGAATTGTTTTAAATTTCTCCAAAATGAATAAAATTCTTGAAATCAATAAAGAAAATATGACCGCACGTGTACAACCCGGTGTTATTGTAGGTGTTTTGCAAAACGAAGTTGAGAAACTTGGACTTTACTATCCTCCTGATCCGTCAAATCTTGCTGTCTCAACAATAGGCGGAAGTATTGCGCAAAATTCAGCAGGTGCAAGAACATTCAAATATGGTTCAACAAAAGACTATGTTATTGATATGCTGGTTGTTACCGCTAAAGGCGAAGTTTTAAGAACAGGTTCAAATACGATAAAGAATGCAACCGGCTATAATTTAGGCAGCTTATTTATAGGCTCTGAAGGAACTTTAGGAATAGTTGTTGAAGCTACCTTAAAATTAATTGCAAAGCCGCAATGCTCAAAAGTAATAATGGCATATTTCGATACACTGTCAGATGCAACAACAGCTGTAACGTCGATTATTGAACAGCAAATATCACCTGCAACAATTGATTTTATGGACAAAAATGCAATTCAAACTGTTGAAAAGTTTTATCCTGTAGGTTTATTAACAGATAAAGAGGCGGCTCTTATTATAGAAGTGGACGGGTGCCAGAGCTCCATTGAAGAACAAAAAAATACTGTGACAAATGTTTTAAGAAAATGTAACGCTTCTGCAATCCAGTACTCATCTACAGAAAAGGAAGCTGAAAAAATATGGCAGGCACGACGTTCTTCAATGGGAGCATGTGCAAAACTTAAGCCAAATGTAACCACAGATGATGTTATTGTACCGCGTGAAAATCTTCCGCAGCTTGTCTATGGTATTCAGCAAATCTGTAATAAATATGACTTGACTGTGTGTATGGTCGGACATGTTGGAGACGGAAGCGTACATCCGCAAATTCCACTAGATTTCACCAACAGCAAAGAGTATAATAACTACAAGCTTGCTAAAAGTGAAATCTATGAATTAACAATAAAACTTGGCGGTATAATTTCAGGTGAGCACGGAATAGGCAGGGAAAAACGCGAACATATATCAAAAGTAGTCAGTCCGACAGCTCTAAGTTATATGCGTGAAATTAAAAAAGTTTTTGACCCTGATAATATTTTAAATCCTTATAAAATATTTTAGGGCAGACATTCCCAGTATTTTTTCGCTGCATCATCAGGACATTTGTTTAATAATGCCCAGTTTGTACAGCCTATGCCATTTTGTTCATTATCCGAATCTTTTGAACAGTATGTTTTTTGGTCCGCATAATTCCAATAACCATATACACCGTCACCTAAAGGTCTTAGTTTACGTGTATTACTGTCTATACCAAAATAAAAAATATCATGACCGATTGCATTAGGACCGTTTTTACCATTTATATCAAAAACAATCCAGTTAGCATAACAATTATACATACCGCCTACCGCGCTGCCATCCGGCAGCAGCAAGTGTGGAATTTGCGGACAGCCCGGCATAGGAATTACTTTTTTACTATACGACCTGAGTAAAGAATTTTTTCCATCTGAATACCCCAGTCTCTGCGCAACCCCGTAAACTCCGGATACGGCAACTGCATCTTCAATAACCTTATAACTTTCCCATAATGACTTATAAAAATCTAAATCTCTTTCTCCTCCAGATGTACCGGCTATTGAACCGTAAAACTCATTTTGTACAGGAACCAGTGATTGTAATAATAGTGAATAAGATTTTTTAAATGCAGCCTCAAGACTCTTCTTTTGATAATTAGCTACTAACGTTGGTATTGTCAGTGCCGCCACTACACCAATTATGGCTAAGGTTATTAAAACTTCTGCTAATGTAAAACCTTTATTGTGTCCAAGGGAAAATGTTCCCTCGACGACGCTCCCGCCTCCGATACATTTAACAGATTTTTTGGAATTAAACAATTTTGTAAAAATTTTTGTTGTGGCTTTGCCACCGCTATTGTCTCGAAAACTTTTTCTGCTCCCGATACCCGCGAAACACTCTTCTTTTCTACCTAGAGGAGACGCCCCCCCCCGAGTTTCATGTTCATATATTTATCTCCTTTCAGTTTTGTACTTTAATATTATACATATTCTGTTTATTTAATGCAAGTGTTGTATAATACATATTATGGAAGCAAAGGAACTGATAAAATATTTCAAAAGTCTAGGACTGGATGTTCATACATCAACTAAAGCACGCGGGCATCACGGATTTTTTCTTAAAAACAGGATTGATATTTCAAAAAATATCCCTGAATATAGAAAAGTTCCTACACTTATACACGAGTTTGCTCATTATATACATTCAAAACTTGAGCCCGATATGATAAAAACAGGCGGAACTCTTAAACTACTTTTTAAAACTGACAATCCTGTTATTGAAAAAGAATTACTTGAGGTAACACATTTTGTCGATGAAAACTCTCTTTGCAAAAAATTAGAATATCACAAAAAGCTTATTAAAGAAGAAATCAGAAGGCAAGAAAAAATAATCAAAACAAATTATCCTAAATTTATGCGTTCAAAACGTTTCAAAGAATTTGAACGGTACATAAAAAATTCTGATGCAAAATATCTTTTAAAATATGACAGAATAAAGCTCATAAAAGGTTTTTGGAATAAACAATCTAAAATATACAGCATTGATACTCTCGAGCAGGATTTTACGGACATGCCGGAAGCCTTTGCTGCATACATAAGGCTTCGTTCATATCAAAAAAAACAGTCACGAGTATCTGCAAGAATTAATAAAAACAAAAAGTATTATTCAAAGCCAACAGAACTTTTTGCACGATTTATTGAAGGGCTTTATCTTGATAAAGAATATATAGAGGAACTTGCACCAAATGCATCAAAAACATTTTATAATCTATTAGACCAAGGCTACTACAAAGAATTATCTATACTCTGCCGTACATATCTTCATATCTGATAATATCATCTTCTGATAAAATATCACCCATTTGAACCTCTATAACTTCAATATCCGTATCATAAGGATTTTGAAGAGAATGAATAGCCTTTACAGGGATATCAATACTATGTCCGGGTGAGAGAATATAATCTTTACTTTCAAGAATAACTTTTGCAGTACCTGTAAGCACAACCCAGTGTTCACTCCTGTGATTATGAGACTGAAGAGAAAGCTTCTGACCGGGATTAACATGAATAATTTTTGTTTGAAACCCTTGACCTGTAGCAATTATAGTATAATAACCCCATGGACGGAAATACTTCTTATTTAACTCTTGAGCGTTTTCTATTTTCACTTTATCAGATTCAACCATGACTTAAAAATTTTTCCTTATTTTTATTATACTATAAAACTTCAAAAAAAACTTAACCAAATAGTCCGTATAATGTCTGTTACATATATTTACAATCAATAAGAAAATTGTAAATTATTTTTACAAAAAAAACTTTATATAAATAAGGTAATGTGTAATCGGAGAATTAGGTTATGGATTTTGAAAATATGATGATAACTCCTGCAATATATCAGGATATTCCAAGCAGTTTTATGATGAACCCGATGATGATGCCAATGATGCCAATGATGCCTATGTATGGTATGTATCCGTCATACGGGATTTCACCTATGCGTCCGGCACTGCCTAACGACAAGTTTGAAAAACTTCAGGCAAAGAAACGGGAAACACGAAATACAGCAAAAATAACCTCTCTTGCAGCCGGAGCATTAGCTGCATTAGCTGTTGCAGGCTGGATTTCAAGTAAAAAAGCTGGAATTAAAGATCCACAACTTGCCTCAAAATTAAAAGGATTTATTACAGCCGGCTGGAATAATACTAAAAATTTTTTCGCAGCAGGTTTCAATAAAGTAAAAAATTTATTCAAAAAGCCTAAAACAAATCCTTAAAAATATACATTCCCCCTTTAAGGTAAGAATTAAATTCTTACCTTTTTTATGTTATAATTTTCAAAAAAGGGGGTACAAATGGCTAAAGATTGCAGTTTTGATGTAGTATCAGAATTTGACAGACAGGAACTTGTAAACGCGGTTGATCAGGTGAAACGGGAAGTTTCTTCAAGATTTGACCTGAAAGACTCAAATTCTGATATTAATCTGGATTCAGACAAATCTATTACTATAACAACTAATGACGAGATGAAATTGCGAAATATTTATGATATTTTGCAGTCAAAACTTGTTAAAAGGAATTTAAGCATCCGAATTTTAGATGCGCAACCTGTAGAAAACGCTCTGGGCGGAAACGTAAGACAGGTTTACAAACTAAAAAAAGGTCTTACCCAGGAACTTGCAAAGAAAATATCTGCTGATATAAAAGATATGAAAATGAAAGTTCAGCCGTCAATACAAGGAGACAGCGTAAGAGTTTCAGGCAAAGATAAAGATGACTTGCAGAAAGTAATACAAATGCTTCGCCAGAATGAAGAAAAATATGATTACCCGCTGCAATTCACAAACTATAGATAAATAAAAAGCTCCTTAAAGGAGCTTTTTATATTATCTTATTATTTTCATCAACCATTATAACAGTTGGTTCAAAATCTTCGACTTCATCAGGTGTAAAATAGGCATAAGATACAATTATGACTTTATCCCCCGGCTGAACTTTTCTTGCAGCAGCTCCGTTTAAACATATGCAGCCTGAGTTTGCTTCGCCCTTAATAACATAAGTTTGAAATCTTTCACCGTTATTAACGTCTAATATATCAACCTTTTGCCCGACTTTTATATTACTTGCTTTTAATAAAGTTTCGTCAATAGTTATAGAGCCGACGTAGTTTAAATTAGCATCTGTTACAGTCGCTCTGTGTATTTTGGAATGTAAAAATTCTAATAACATTTTTCCCTCGCCAGATTATTATATAACAGACAAAAAAGCGGTGCAAGTTTTCACCTGCACCTTGTGTTGTTTATTTAATGTGTGCCTTAATGCTGTTTAAACACTTTTTTAGAGTAACTCTCAATGAACGGGGTATCAATTTCAAATACGTGAATTCTTGCAGGGCCTAAATCAACTCTTAACTCACCTTCTGCCGCCTGAAGAATACTTTCTTTTCCATATGATGGTAAAAGATTTATCAATTGTTGATTATCTTTCAAAGTAGGAACTTTAATTTTACAAGCAATTGAACGATCTATATTTTTATTTGCGACTACTAATAAAGTTTTGCCTTTATAATGGCGTGCATATGCAATAATCTGGTCGTTTTTATCATCTGATTTATCCAGTTCAATAAATGAACCTTTATTAATTATATCTGCATATTTATCTTTCAGTTTAAAACATTCCGTCATAAACTGACCTATTTCAGGGTTTTTACCTCCTGGTTTTCTTGAAAGATTAAATAAATCAAGTTTACCATGGTGAACTGTCATTTCGTGGTTATCAGTTGCAGTCACAGGATTGTATTTATCTTCATACGGAAACGCATAATAATCCCCTGACTGAAATCCGTCAACAATATACGGGTTCAGCATTGGAAGTGTTGCCTGTAAACCGCTTGTCAAATTGCAGTAATCAGTCTTTCCATGATACATAGGAGAAATATCATCGTGGGTTGCAAAAGAACCTATTAATGATTTTCCTTTATCAAGTCTGTAAGACATCTCAAGCTGTTCTTCAACATATTTCATAAACTCGCTTGCCGTAGACATTTCATGAAAAATATGATACTGGCCGTATATCATATCAAATCCGGCCCTTAAGGAATCTTCCGGTCTATCATAAGGCATATTTGCCTGCGGAGACGCATCTTCATATGTATATGTTTCTGCAAGCCAGCCAAATTCAGGGTCAAGTTTTCTTGAATAAGGAATAATTATATCCCAGAACTCAACAGGTTTGGCCCTTGCAACATCCGCTCTTATACCGTCAACGCCCATATCAATACAAAAATCAATGTATTGTTTATGAAGCTCCAGAAGTTTAGGATTTAATGTACGTTTTCCTTCATCTTCCCATGGCTGAAACATCCTGATGTCATTCCATCCCTGCGGAGTTTTTGCCAAACCGTCACGTTCTTTTGCCATAAGTTCAGGTCTTTCAATGAACATGTCATAAGATGCGCAGCTCGGCAAATCTAACATTACCCTGATACCACGCTGGTGGCATGCATCAATAAAGGCTTTAAACTGTTCCTTATCACTTCTCGAATCTTTTTTGTCTACAAGCATAGGATCTATTGCAAGCATATCTTTAGGAGAATACACAGAACCTGCTGTACCCATTGCTTTCATTTTTCCAGGCGGGTGAATAGGCAGTATATGGAGTGTATTAAAGCCCTGTGCTTTTATTTCATCAAGTCTTTCTATAGCATTTAAGAAAGTTCCATGCTGCTCATTACCGTCAATATATTCATTACCGTTTTCATCTTTGGCATTAAAAATCCTTGGCAAAATTGCCAATATTTTTGCTTCATTATTTCTAATTAATGTTCTAAAATCATTTTTGTAAGGTTTCTGCTCAATCACAGATGTATCAACCTTATTAACAAGCGGCCTGTTAATAGCAGCAGCATTGTTTAAAAATTTTTCTATTAAATTAGTCTGTTTTTGTTCAGTCAAAAAATCCTTTTGGCCGGCAGGTTGATTCAGTTGCGGCAAAGATATAGAATTCAGTTTTTGTGTTAATAAGTTAGTTGAGTTTATCATTATTTACACCTTTATTAATTTTCATTTTTCCAAAAAGGAATTGCGCAAGTACTGTAACTCCCAGCAGACCGGCTCCAAATCCGCCAAATATTTTTAACCATTTTTTAGTATTAAAAGCTTCCTTAACAGTAACGCTCAACATCTGATCAGGCGACATACCCATTCTTAAGAATTGCTTATAAGACGAAGCATCACTTTTTATGTCATGAACTATATGTTTCGGTTTTACAAAATAGAAAGCATCGCCTATATCTTTAGCAAAAGCCTTTCTATATTCAGCAACTTCGCCTGCAAATACTGAGTTTGACAAAAGTTCTGTTGTCTTAGGATGCATTTCATTTTCAAAAAGCAATTTAATTGCTTCCTGGAAAAATGCCCTGTCATTAGGCAAATCAACTCTGCCGCCATTAACAGCTTTACCCAGATATAAATTTTCAACTTTGCCGGCTAAAACTTTAATCTGTGATTTGTCTTCAATATTAGGCTGCGGGTTTCTCAGCTCATAGAATTTTGTTATAAAGTCGGAAGTTGTTCCTTCTATGGACATTTTTTTACAAAGTTCTACCAGTTCTTCTTTTATTTCTCTAGGCATGCCGTTATGAAGCGCCGGAATATTTTCTAAAGTAGAAATGCGTTTGTAAAAATCTAATGTATTGAGTAATCGGTATAATGAACTTCTTACCCCGAGTAGTCTGTTTGAAACATAGGAAAGCTGAACATTTTTCAATGAGCCTTTATTACCGACCAATCTTTCAGCAGTATGCGGCATATTGACTTTATTATTTTTAAGTATTCCGGCAGTTTCATCAAATACAGAATCAACTACTGAAACATAACTTTCTTTAGAGGATGAAGATGTGTCTAGCATTTTAATTTTAGCATCTAATTGTGAAATTTTATCTACTAAAGATGTTAAAACTTTATTATATTCACCTTCATTTGATGTTATATGCTCAAGTTTTTCTCTAAGCACTTTACCGGCTATTTTCCGGTCAAATCTCATATTATTTATATCTTCTGATGATATATTAAACAATTTTGGCAGGCTTGATGTAACTTCGTTCCAGGCATTTGCAACTACAGTTTCAGGAGCCGCAGCAGCTTTTAAATAAACATATTTGTCAAGAACTGCATTTTTAGCCTTAAAATCAGTCAGAATATTAGCTGTATTTTTTAATTTAGCTAGTACGCTTGAATTAAAAATTGCGGCTGAATTTGAATGCAAGGCTGAGGTCACAGGGCCGTCTGCGGTTGGTCTATTTATAAGTTTATTCAAGACAAATACTTCATTTATAATTTCATTTGCATTTTTAAGGTTGTAATCCCTGATATTTTCTTTAATCGCAAGTCCTATAGTTTGCAGAAGTTTTTTTACTTCTTTTTCCGGCAGCTCGGAACTAAAATAATTTTTTGCTTTTAATAAAGATGTAAGTGTTTTGTCATCAGGAATAATAGCAGATATTTGACTTTTAGTTAAAACTTTATCAAGTGCTTCGTTTAAATTGTTAACAACCTTTTTAACTGTATTTTCATTAATAATATAGGCAGGCTCAGAGGACTTACCAATATTTTGACCTGCTTTAGACGATGAACTATGCGCTGACTGCAAAATAATTTGATTTAAATCCTCAATTATTGCTCCGGCAGTAACTCCATCAAAATCTTTTATCATAATTTCATTAATTTGTTTAATAAGTTTAGGAGTAAATGACTTTCCTTTATTAAGCTGATATAAATTATCCAACTCTTTTATTACTGAAGTATCTTTATACTTAGGGAATTCTTTGCTTATATTAGCTATTAATTTATCAGCATTTTTGGAACGCATATTATTCAGATATTTTTTTAATGGTTTTTCACAAGCATTACAAATTAAAGCACTTGTTATAGGTGTTGCAAAACCGGCAGTAAGCATCCACATTGTGTTATTTTGTACTGCTGTTTTTTTCATTTTTTCCTGTATAAAATCACGTCTGTTAGGAATATATTTAGGTACCCTCATCCAGTCGCCTATTTTATTTATACGCTTATCACTGACCATATCCCAAGGAATATACTGGGGATCCTGAAACAGCATTTTTTTTCTGCCAAAACTATCTTCGTATTGCTGCCTTATATTAAATCCGTGAATTAGACGTGCAGGAAGCTGTAATGCCAATTTAGGCCATATTGACATAGCACCAAAAAATGATGCCAAACCGACCAGTTCCATTGCTTTTGTTAACGGAGTTTGTTTTCTTGTCATTAGATATGCAGCAATGGCAAGGCCGCCAAGTTTCATTCCTATATCATTAATTTTGCCTAATTCATGATCATTAGCTGTTCCATTAACAGATTTATGAAGCGACTTCATATCATATACAAAATCTTTTGCAGTTTCTGCCGGTGTTTCTAATATACTTGTATTCACCAAATGACCGCGTGACTTTAGAGGTTTAATAAAAGTTCTGTTTGACAAAACATATTCAATATCAAGGTTACGGTCTTTTTTATCATGATTAACCGGTGGTAAATTATTAACATATGTTTGAATTAAATTTGGTCTCACTAATTCACCACTGACTTTCTATCCTTTTGGATTATATCCTGATTATTTGATTTTGACGGTTTTTTAACAGATACCGCATTAATTACACCCAGAACAGATGATGCTGCGGCTAATGCAAACATGATTTTTCCTGTATGTTTTTCCCAGCCTTTAGCGCCTTTTTGGCCTTTCCAAAATTCTTTTGCGCTATCAACAGCAGTATCTTTTAAAACTTTTAAAGAATGCTTAAACTTATTAAATTTCCAAAATTTAAGAGTCGCTACGTTAAAATAATTTTCCCACGGCGATTGAAATGCATAAGCAACACCTGTGGCAGCCCATAAGTAAGAAGAAAGTGTTTTAGCCATATCTGTTTTGACTGCAATTTTTTTAATTAATGGTTTTACTTCCTGATCTGAATCATTTAGATTTTCACCAAGACCTATTCTTTTTGCAACTTTATCAAAATACTCGTTTCTGGTATCCCCGTTAGCTTCAGATTTATAAAACAAATCCCATCTCGGAAATTCCTTGCTTTCATATGCTTTGTGGTATTCAATACTTGTAATATCAGTGTCAGAAATATCATCAGGCAATTCATAATTTACCTTTGCATAAGGAACTTCTGTATCAATTCCGGTAAGCCATTTTACAGGCTGTGTAACAAAGGTCTTTGTAATTGGCTTTAAAAGCCCGTAAAATAATACTCCTAATGCCATTTTACGTCCGATAGCACCAGCTTTTGAACGTGCAAAAGGAGCAAAATATTTATTTGCAGAATTAAAAACAGACATCAACATTAAACTTCCGACGATATAAGGAACCGTTCCCATAGTTAAAAACTCGTAGAAATTCGCATTTTTATCGCCTTTTAAACCTTTTGCAGGATATAATGTAAGCGCGTTTGTAAATTTATCAAATCCTATACGTGTTCTTGTTGCAAAATTATTTTTAAGCAGAGTATCTTTATCATAGGCCAACTTTTTCTTTTCAGTTTCATTGCCCTGAAAATTATGTTTATTATTGAAATTACTTATAGGTAAAATCATTTATTACTCCGCACACATTATTGTTTTATATAATTCCTGTCAAAAATTTTTTTGCCATACCCGAAAAATTTATTTTACATTTTTTTACAATGATTTTATGCAAAAATTGTAAAGAATACAGCGGTCAAAACACCTGCAATTACACAGTAATAACCAAATATTGCCAGAGAAAATCTTTCTACAAATTTAAGAAAATATTTTATACAAAGATATCCTACTAACCCTGAAATAATAGTTCCAAGTACAATTGCAGACCAGTTGTATGTTAATGCTTCATGCAAATCAATTTTAATAAAAGGATAAACCATTGAAGCTCCCAAAATAATCGGAATACTTAAAAGGAATGAATATTTCGCTGCTGTTACTCTGTCCAAGCCGTTAAACAGCCCAATTGCGATAGTCCAGCCAGAGCGGGAAAATCCCGGCAATGCAGCAAGACCTTGAGCTAAGGCAATAAAAATTGAACTTTTAAGGTCAACATCTGTTTTCGTAGACATTTTATTTGAACGATATTCACTATAAAACAAAACAAAACCGGTAATAACCAGCAATATTCCTACAATAGCAGGAGAGTACACAAGTTTTTCGGCAATTTTTTCCATTGGCAACGCAACTGCAACCGTTATAACAGTGCCTAACAGAATATATAAGCCGAGCTTTGCATTATTATCAGAAAAATCTTTTGTTTTCAAACCGTTCCATAAAGCTTTTAAGATTTCAAAAATTTCTTTTCTGAAAAATATCAGAACAGCAATCAATGTTCCAAAATGAAGCATAATATCAAAGAAAATTTCTTCATTTGAATGCTGAACTATTTCTATGCCTTTGAATACCTTATAAAAATTTGATGTAAAAACAAGATGCGCTGAACTTGAAATAGGTAAAAACTCGCTTAATCCTTGCACTATCCCCATCAATACTGCCTGTATAAAATTCATTTATCTTACTCCTCTTCAAAATATGACGCACAGGATGTTTGTGTTTCCCAAACAGAAATTTTGCTTAATTGAACGACTTTTTCTTTTAATTTCCAATATATAAAATTAGCAATCATTTCACTCGACGGACTTTCGCCGTTAAATTCCGGAATATCGTTTATATCTTTATGATCGAGTAAATCCAAAACAGCATTTAATTCATGTTTTAAGACTTTATAATCAATTAAAATATTACTTTTATCAAGAGAATCACCTCTAACATAAGCTTCTACCATCCAATTATGCCCGTGCTGGTTTTCACATTCTCCATCATAATTTAAAAGGTGGTGTGCGGCTGAAAAAAATGCCTGCGTTTTAATTTCGTACATTATAATATCTCCCTTACAATTACTTAATCTAAGGCAAAGCCGTCGAGCTGCTGCCTTCACAAACTATATATTCTTTTTCAATCCCCTGACAATCCAGAATAAAATCACAAAGCTCTCTTACAGCCCCGTGTCCGCCGTTTTTGGATGATACAAAGTGGCAAATTTCTTTAACTTCATCAACCGCATCATTCGGACAGCATGCAAGACCTGCCTTTTCTAAACAGCATATATCAGGAAGATCATCACCCATGTAAGAAATTTGATCATATGAAAGATTATATTTTTCTCTTAACTCTTCTAGAGCAGGCAATTTAAATTTTTTGCCCTGATAAAGTTCTGTTACATTTAGGTTTTTGGCACGGTGTGCAACAGTTCCGTTATTGCGTGCTGTTATTATAGCCGTTATAAACCCAGATTTTGCCATTCTAACAAGCCCGTGTCCGTCTTTGGCATTAAAAGTTTTATACTCAACGCCGTTTTCATCATAAGTTATACTGCCGTCAGTCATAACTCCATCGACATCAAAGGCCATAAGTTTAATCTTTTTTGCCCTTTCTTTTAGATCCATTACGCAACACCTGCTTTCAAAATATCGTGAATATGAATAACCCCGATAGGCCTGTCTTCGCTATCAACAACAGCAAGAGCTGTGATTGAATATTTTTCCATTAAATGCAAAGCGCTTGCCGCATATTCATCTTTAAATATTCTTTTTGGATTGACTGTCATAACATCCTTAACTAATAATGAAATAGTATCAGGGTATTTTATCAAAGTTCTTCTGATGTCGCCGTCGGTTAGCACACCGGCAACTTTTCCTGACGGATTAACAATAATCGCCATTCCAAGCTTAAATTTTGAAATTGTTTCAATCACGCTTGTAAAAGTCTCGTTTTCATGGACAATAGGCAATTTTGCAAAATCTGAAAGCATAAGATCTTTAACATGATAAAGAAACCCTTTACCGAGTGCTCCTGACGGATGGAAAATCAGAAAATCCTCTTCTGAAAAACCTCGTTTTTCAAGCAGACAAACTGCCAGTGCATCACCCATAGCTAATGTTGCAGTAGTACTGGCTGTAGGTGCCTTATTTAAAGGACAGGCTTCACGTTCTACTGAAATATCCAAAACAACGTCACTTGCTTTTGCAAGTGTTGAATTGAGGTTTCCGGTCATTCCTACCATAGTCACACCAAATCTTTTAATAAGAGGCAATAAATTCATCAGCTCCTGAGTTTCTCCGCTGTTTGAAATAGCTATGACAACATCTTCCCTTGTAATTATTCCTGAGTCACCGTGTGTGCTTTCGGCAGGGTGAAGAAAATAAGACGGCGTACCTGTTGAAGATAAGGTTGCTGCAATTTTCTTGCCAATTAATCCTGACTTACCCATTCCTGTAACAATTACACGCCCTTTACAGGTGTACAAAAGTTCTACGGCTTTATCAAAATTATCACCTATTGTATCTCTTAATCGTAAAATAGAATTTGCTTCTATTGTTAATACTTCTTTAGCCAAGTCATTTATTGATTTTATATTCATAATTCCTGCCATATTTGTAACTTAAGAACCCCTTTCATTTTAATTATACAATAAATATCCTTTAAAAGTATTAAAAAAATATAAAACTTTAAAGAATTTATTATGACAGGCGAAAAAATACCTGAGGGAACTATGGTACAAAATATAACAAAAAGCAAATTTTTAGACTTAAACTGCGGCAATTCGCAGCAAATTCTGGATGATGTGAAAAAATATATAAATAAATTTGACTGTCCTGAAATGATGCTTGATTTGTCGAAATTAAATATACTTGATGCAGCAAAAGTAATGGTACTGTCATCAGCCTATCATTATAAGAAATACCCCGAGGGAAAAGTAAAATGCCGTGTTGCCTCAGATAGCGTGACCGGACTTGTTTCATCATTTATTACAAAAAATTTGGAAGTTATTGAATAGTGTCCTGCCTCTGGCAGTTAACATGAATTAACAAACTGCTTGCAAAATAAGATTTATTGTAATAATATAATAATCAGCCGAAAGTTATAGGCTTTGGTATGCCTGTAATTTTTTAGTTACTTTAAACCAAAAAGGAGATAAGAAAATGCCAAAAATGAAAACACACAAGTCTGCTGCAAAACGTTACAAAGTAACAGCAACAGGCAAAATTCAAAAAAGACAAGCAGGTATAGGCCACTTGCTCCAACACAAATCAGGTTCTAGAAAACGCAGAATTTTCAAGATGGTTGGTGTTTCTGAGTCACACTTAAAACTGGTTTCCAAAGAGTTACCATACAAGAAGTATTCAAGATAGGAGCAAAAAATGAGAGTAAAACGTGGTAATGTTAGTCGTTTAAGACACAAAAAAATATTAAAGCTTGCTAAAGGCTTCAAAGGCGCAAGAAGCAGAATTTTCAAAGTAGCTAATACAGCTGTAATGAAAGCGCTTAAATATGCATACAGAGATAGACGTACTACAAAACGTAATATGAGACGTCTCTGGATTGTAAGAATTAATGCAGCAGTAAGAGAACGCGGTATGAGCTATTCAAGATTCTTAAATGCTTGCAAAAAAGCTAATATCGTTGTTAACAGAAAAATGTTAGCAGACCTTGCTGTTAATGACAAAGAAGCATTTGATGTAGTATTTGAAGCTGCTAAAGCTGCAAAATAAGACATAAAAAGCTGTAAAAAAGAACCCTTTTAAAGGGTTCTTTTTTTATTTTCCTAAACCAACCTCCTTTAACATTGTCTCAAAAGTGACTCCGCCTTTTTCAACAAGCCAACCGTGACGGGATAGTGAAGTTATGCCTTTTTGGACATTACCGGTTATTTTAAACATAAAAATGTCATGTCCCCATTTATTGGGACCTTTAAAACCATTTATATCAACCACATACATAGGAATTTTACCTAAAAATGTACTGTGGCCTATTAGATAGGTACCATCTGCCAAAATATATACAGGATATTGATTTTTAATTTTACTATCAGAAAAATCTTTATTCGGGTCGAAATCCTGATCAGGATTATTTTCCTTTTGTACTTTATCAACACCTCTTATATCTTTGGGCAGACAACCATTCTCATAAGCATTATTTTTACAGTATTTTTGTAATTTTAAAGTTTTTAAAAATAATTGCTCATGAAAAGATTGACAATCGGAAAAATACCCCATTATGTTTGAAGGAAGCGGTTCCCCGGTTTCCTTACAGTATTGTGTTCCAGGAGTACATGAGCCATATTCATCTCTATCTTCATCATCACAGGTTTCTGTACATACACCTGAGTATGGGTTATCAGAATCCCAGTAATAACACCTCAGAGGCCTTGTTTCTTGCATCTGCACTGACATAACTGCCTGTTTAAAAGTACTGACAAATTTTTTAAACTGGTTTTTTAAAACAGCTTTTTCAATTTGAGACACCAGTGTAGAAATTGTAAGTACTGCAACTACGCCAATGATAAGAAGCGTAATTAAAACTTCAGCCAATGTAAAACCTTTATTGTGTTCAAGGGAAAAAGTTCCCTCGACGATGCTCCCGCCTCCTGCTCCGCTATGGTCTCGGAAACTTTTTCCCTTAGACTTTATTCCGAAACCCCTGCTATTTCTACTTAGAGGAGACGCCCCCCCCCGAGATTCACGATGTTCAATTTGTTCATATTTCCTCCTTTATCTAACCTTATTTTCTTCACCGCGGATTAAA
The DNA here is from genome assembly GCA_947857085.1 of Candidatus Gastranaerophilales bacterium. Lineage (GTDB taxonomy): Bacteria > Cyanobacteriota > Vampirovibrionia > Gastranaerophilales > Gastranaerophilaceae > SIG32. The sequence goes on from CANUDF010000024.1 coordinate 22,886, forward strand.
CGTCCGATATTTTCACGGTGTAAATATATTATATAAACTGCACCAAGTGCACAGTAACAAATGTAAGCTGCCGGTTCATGGAAAAACCACATCAAAAACGGTGATATAAAAAGTGCTATTATTGAACCAAGAGATACGTATTTTGAGAAATAAGTAATAACAGCCCAAACAACAGCAATAATAAGACCTACCTGCCAGTTAAGCGCTAAAATTGTACCAACTCCTGAAGCAACCGATTTGCCGCCCGTGAACTTTAAGAAAATTGATTTGCTATGCCCTATAATAACTGCAACAGCAGCTAAAACAGGAAGTAAACCGATACCAGCAAATGCTGTAGCAAAAAGTTTTGCCAATACTACAGGAAGTGCACCCTTTATAGCATCAAGTATCATAACGATAAAGAACCACTTTTTGCCCATAACACGCTTAACATTTGTTGCCCCAGTAGAGCCCGAGCCTATTGTTCTTATATCTTGCCCTGTAAAAAGTTTAACAATAATATAACCTGTAGGTATGGAACCTATCAAATATGCAATTACAACTACCAGTATTAATTCTAAAATCATAACTTTTCTCCTTAATGCATAAATTATAACATAATGACTGTCATATGCAAAAAAGTTTAATATTTTATAATAAAAAAGAGAGGCTGTTGCCTCTCTTTTTTATTAACAATTTAGCATTAATAGTCCATAGCCCAGCCATCGCCGATAACTTTTTCAAAACAGCCTGAACCGTATGTAGGGTCATTAATTTTACCCTCTGCAGTACAAATACTTTCAGAACGATCTCCACCTGGAGTATGACTGCTGCCTACAGTACCATCAGAATATAACTGAAATCCAAACAAATCACGACCGGAAATATTCGGACCTGCTTTACCGTTTACATCAATTACTATTTTACTATATCCATGATCCATATCCGCATTTTCATAATGGTCATCTTCATTCATCTCGCTCATACATATACTTGCGCCTGTATTAATAGATACACAATATTTTTTTTCATAATCCTCATAAATAGCTTCAGAAGCTGTTGCTGATGCTGATTTGTCAAGAGATTTGTAAGTATCTGCAAAACAATCATCAGGAGAAATAGAACAATCTTTTGTTATTCTGAAATACTTTTTCAAAAACCTGCCTGATGAGTCTGTAAGTGCACTTCTGGTGATATTATTCTTATCTGCCTCAGGAGTATCCTTATCTATTGAATAAGAATAATTTGAATATAGATAAGTATCAGTAAGGTTGTCAACATCTTCATCCAGCATCATCTGCATCGCTGCATTAGAAAACTGATTGTAAACCTTTTGCAGCTGTGCAACATAAGTCTTGTTTTTGTAACTTGACATTACACTTGGCAATGTTAATGCCGCAATAACTCCGATAATTCCTAAAGTAATAAGCGTTTCTGCTAAAGTAAATCCGTAATGTTTCATAATTCCCTTTCTTGATTTATAAAGCTGTACACTTGTATTATAAATCAAGTTGGAAATTTCTGCAACATGCAGCTTAGAGGGTGTTAATTTTGCCCCCCCCAAGGATTGCCCTTGTTTCAATAAAATTGTCATTTTTACCTCCTTTATTCTACTTAATTATTATATGATATTATTCTTTTTATGGCAAGCTGGCAAAATTCTTTTTTACAGGGTTTAAGGATAATATGCAAATTCAAAATATAAATTTTTCACCAAACATTTATCCCTCTTTAAAAACCAAATATTATAAAAAGCCTCTTATTGAAGATAAAGTAACATTTTCAAGTAAAAATCGTGTATCAGAAAATGAGCAATATTTAAAAGCCCAAAAATATGCAAGACAAATGAAATTTTTTAACCTTTTTCTTCCCCGGGATTTATCTGATTACAATTTGGATAAACTTGACGGTATTCAATATGGAATTAATATTTTTAAAGGTTTAAATATGCGGGAAATTGCATTTTTATTTGAAGATTTGCATGGGATTGCAATAAACAGAGGCTGTTCAAACCAATGCCTGCACTGCTATGCTAATGCACTGCCGCCCCAAAAAGAACACGGCCAATTTATTAACAAAATGTCATTTGAAGATTTTATTGAACTGACAGAAGGGATTAAAGAATTGAAAAAACGTATAGGTGTACAGCCTGTAACACTTAAAAATTCTTCATATACTGATATGTTTTATGATTCTGACTGCATGGAGATTGTTCTTTATGATAAGCAGGGAAAAGAGCATGATTTAACAGAACTGCACGAAATATTTTATGATGCAATAGATTATCCTTCTATTTTTGATACAGCCGGCTGGAATCCAAACAATAAAAAATTACAGACGCGTGCTGAAAAGTATGTAAAATACCTTGCGGATTTAGATAATGAAGATAAATTCTACCAGATAAATATTTCTTTAAGCCCTTTTAATGCATTATACGCAAGAGCTTTAGAATTAGGCTATAAACCAGAAAACTATTCTCCGCTTAAATCCTTAAACAAAAAGCAGGAAGATTTAACAACAGAAGAAAAAGGAGAAAAACTATACAAGCTTTATATTGACAGAATGACAAATGCGCTATTTACATTCACCCCTTTAATATGGCAGGATAATTTTAGCATAATAGCCAGACCTGTTGATGATAGTGAAGAAAACATGAAAAATTTTACAGTGAAAGATTACAAACTCATTGTGAATCATATATTAAAGAATCTAGAGTTAAAATATCAAAACGATTTAAACAATGAAAAAAGATATGTAAAAGACAAAACACAAATTAAATTATTCTTAAACGAATACTCTAAAAAATTATTAGAGAACATTGACACTAACCTTATACCGGCAGGCCGATATAAAGAATTATATTTAAAACGAAACCCTGATACAAACGAAAAGGATTTTGAGCTGAATTTCATGCATGCAGCGGAATTTAATGATAATTATAGAATGTTAAAAGCATATAACGATTTAAATAAAATACCAATCAAGTACTTAAAAATAATTGATACTAACGGAAAAGTTTATCTTTATGATGCATTAAGACTTATTCCTACCGAGATTTCGCTTAATTTAAGCACAAAAGATAAAATCACACCTGACTTAACCCCTGCCCCTGAAGATTTTATTATTACAAGAGAAATGATAAATAAAAGTAAATAAAAAAGCAGGTCATAAGACCTGCTTTTTAAATTGTTTATAAACTATTATGCCATAGCTTTTTCAACAGCAACAGCAACTGCAACGGTAGCACCTACCATCGGGTTGTTACCCATACCGATAACGCCCATCATTTCAACGTGAGCAGGAACAGATGAAGAACCTGCAAACTGAGCATCACCGTGCATTCTTCCCATAGTATCTGTCATACCGTAAGAAGCAGGGCCTGCTGCAACGTTATCAGGGTGAAGTGTACGGCCTGTGCCGCCGCCTGATGCAACAGAGAAATATTTTCTTCCGTTTTCAAAGCACCATTTTTTGTAAGTACCTGCAACAGGGTGTTGGAAACGTGTCGGGTTAGTTGAGTTACCTGTAATAGAAACGTCAACACCTTCTTTAATCATAATTGCAACACCTTCTGATACATCATCAGCGCCGTAGCATTTAACTTTTGCTCTTTCACCGTCTGAGAACGGGATTTCTTTTTTAACTTTTAATTCGCCTGTTTTGTAATCATATTCAGTTTCAACAGCAGTAAAGCCGTTGATTCTTGCAATGATATAAGCAGCGTCTTTACCAAGACCGTTCAAGATAACTCTTAAAGGTTCTTTTCTAACTTTGTTAGCGTTTCTTGCAATACCAATAGCACCTTCAGCAGCAGCAAAAGATTCGTGGCCTGCAAGGAAACAGAAGCATTTTGTATCTTCTCTTAAAAGCATAGCAGCCAAATTACCGTGGCCGATACCTACTTTTCTTCTGTCGCCTACTGAACCAGGGACTGCAAATGCCTGCAAGCCCAAGCCGATTGCTTCAGCTGCATCTGCTGCGTTTTTAATACCTTTTTTAATTGCAATAGCACATCCTAAAGTATATGCCCAGGATGCGTTATCAAATGCGATAGGCTGAATGCCTTTTACAA
>CANUDF010000025.1 GCA_947857085.1 Candidatus Gastranaerophilales bacterium
GTTTGAAGAAATTCATATCGTCTTTTTCTTCAAACTTCCAGCCGTCACCCGCCTGTTTTATATAATAGTTATAAAAGTCAATAGCGTTTTCTTTTTCAAGTGCGAGGTTATTGGTCTGCATAGGAACAAATTTACATGCCAGAAGCATATTGTAGGCTTCTATTTCGTGTTTATAATTCCGTTTGACCCAGTATATCAAATCTTCATCAGGCTTTTTGATTGTAATATAAGGTGACTTTTCATTAGCATTTTTTGAGAAAGGAACCTTAACGCCGTCATATTCAAATTCCAGAGCTGCTTTTAAAGACTGGTCATAATCAATTCCCATTGTAACAATATTCAACGGCGGACGTTCTTCAAGCATTAATTTTGAAATATTTTCAGCAATCTTAACTTCCATAATTTCACGAAGTTTCGGCAATTCTTCATAAATAAACTTACCGCCCTCTGCGTCTTTTAAATCAGTAAATGAAGATTTTAAAAGGTTTTGCGGAATAGACTGCATTGCTATGTTTGTCGGGAAAATTATATTTTTATATCTTCCCCATTTTAAATGTCTTGAAAAATATCTTACTTCTTCAAACGGATAAACATCGTCTTTATCGGGTCTCTGCCATTCAAGAGAAAGCAGAATTGTTCCGGCTTGGGAACTGTTTACATATAAAACAAGATTCCATTCTTTATCTGTAAATTTAAGTCTTTGTTTTGTTTTTTCATCTAAAACTTCATCTGCCATAGCCAGAAGATTAAACATAGGTCCAAATTTCGTAATCGGAATATCGTACCATCCGGCTTTCTTATCCTGACGTGAAATTTTTAAAAGCTCTTTTAATATAGTAATTTCAACTTTTTGAGTATTATTCAATTCTAGATTTTTATCCTGTTTTTGGGCTTCTATAAGGTTTCTTAAAATAGGCTCTATCTGTCTGACAACCTTGCCTGTTTCTCTTGACATCACAAGAATTGAAAAGAAATTAGCTTTTCGTTTTGGATTAAAGTGAAAAATATAATTTCCTTTAGGTTCCTCACTAAGCGCTGTGTTTTCATCAGGAAAATCAAATTCCATTCCGAATTTTGTTTCAAGCCAATCTTCATAAGCATGTTCATCTATAGCCTTTAATGCAACAGCAACAGCATGTTTACACCATTCTTCTTTTAAAGGGCAATTGCAGCGGGCTTCAACTTTATTCTTTTTAAAGATAAGGTCTGTATTATAGTGATCCTGAAAATTACCTTTTACTTTACCCATATAAAAATTCTTCTCAGGATAAGTATCAAATACCATATCTTTCAAATGATATTCATAACCTCTGCGCCAGCTGCCTGCGCTTGCATGCTCTTTTATATACTTATAGTTAAATTCCTCAACACCCATCTGTGGAGTATAATCTTCCTTCTTCTAAGGGTATAACACCGGATATAGATTTTAAAATCTATAAGCCCTTACTGTTAATATTATTACATGAATACATAAAAAGTGCAAGTACTTATTTTAAAAGCAGATTATGAAACCCGTATGCAAATAAGATACCAAATACAGCCCCGAAGAATACTTCCAAAGGGGTATGTCCGAGAAGCTCTTTAAGCTTTCCTCCTGCTGATTGTAAATCATGCTTGTAAAAATCTTCCATCATTTTATTAAGACATGCGGCCGTTTTTCCTGCGGCTCTACGCAAACCGGCCGCATCATACATTACAATCAATGCATACCCCAGAGCTACGGCAAATATTAAAGAATTATATCCGCCTATAATTCCTACAGATGTTGTTAATGCCATAACACCTGCCGAATGAGAGCTTGGCATTCCGCCTGTCGTTGTAAATATTTTGAAATTAATTTTTTTATTGCGGATTGTAAATACAAAAAACTTTACCACCTGCGCAAAAAATGCTGATGCAATGCCGCATGTAATAACTTCATATCCGTTGTTTAGTATTAAACTATGCATATTTCTCTCTTTCGGTTAAATTTGTCAATCTTGTGCAATTATATCAAACAAAAATAACTGTGGCAAAAAGTTTACAAATATTACGCTATACGAATTTTTTTGATTATTTGGTCAAATATTTCTGATTTCAAATCGTTATCAGCAAGAAGTTTTTCACAATCATCCAGCAATTTATTCAAATCTGCTTTTGCTTTATCCAATCCGTAAAGGTTTGTATAAGTCAGCTTTCCGGCCTGTTTGTCTTTACCTAATGTTTTTCCCATTTCTTCAAATGTGGAAGTTTCGTCAAGAATATCGTCTGCTATTTGAAAAGCAAACCCGAGTTTTTGCGCAAAATCAGTAATTATATCCAAATATTTTTCATGAGCATCTGCAATTATTGCACCTGTTCTGACTGAAAGCTTAAACAAATCAGCTGTTTTATGTGTATGAATATACTTCAATGTTTCTTCCGGATTTTCAGGATAATTTTTTTCACTTTCAATATCAATAACCTGACCTGCAATAACACCATAGGCTCCGGCATACTGAAAATATTCTTCCAAAACCTTTAAAAGTTTTTCAGCTCCCAAATTTTTAGAATTTTTTGTGAGGATTTGCGGTGCAAAAGTCAAAAGTGCATCGCCTGCGAGAACGGCTGTTGCTTCGCCGAAAACTTTGTGATTAGTCGGCTTTCCGCGTCTAAAGTCATCATTATCCATACACGGGAGATCGTCATGAATAAGGGTTTGAGAGTGAAGCATTTCAATAGCACAGGCAGCAGGAATTGCTTCTTCAATATTGCCTCCGAACATTCTGCATGTTTCCAAACACATAACCGGTCTTAACCTTTTTCCCGGAAGTAATACTGTATACCTCATAGATTTAAAAATATCTTCAGGATAAACCACTTCCATAAATTTATCTAAATTTTCATTCACCAAATCAATGTATTTATTCATCATTTTCAAATTCCTTATATAATTGCTGTTTTAATGTATTTCTGGCACTCTGGCGTTTTTTCCCGCTAATTTTAACAACATTTTTGTTATTAATAACTTTTTTTGACAGCTCTACTTTTCTCCCCTCATACTTAACCTTTTCTTTAAAATCCTGAGCCTCCTCAACAAAAGCAAGATAGCTTTCATAACGGGTCAAATCAATTTTATCAAGATTAGCAAGAACAGCACAGCCATCTTCGTTTTTATGCAGGCAGTCGCTGTATTTACAGACGCTGCGGAATTTTGCTATATCCTCAAATAACAAATCAACATCTGCAGGCATTATAAAATCAAATTTAACATTGCTAAATCCTGGAGTGTCTACAATACGCGCTTTTTCATTTACTTTGACAATTTCGCAATGACGAGTTGTATGAGTGCCGCGTTGTATTTTTTCACTGACCTGTTTTGTTTTTAATTTCAAATTCGGATTAAGCGCATTAATCAAGCTTGATTTTCCGGCTCCGGAAATTCCGCAAAGTACACTGGTTTTATCTTTTAAAAGCTTTTCAAATTTTTTCAGCCCGCTGTGTTCTATTGCAGAAGTAAACACAACTTTATATCCTAGCGGTTCGTAAATATCAGTAAGCCTTTTTTTTAAATGTTGTTCAAATTGTAAATCGCTTTTATTAAAACAAAGAATAGCAGGTATATTATGATATTTTGCAAGAGCAGCATAACGATTTAATTGTTCAATATTTAAATCAGGTTCTTTTAATGCCGATACAATAATTATTTGGTCGATATTTGCAACACTCGGACGGGAAATATAATTTTTTCTAGGGATTATACACTCAATAACACCATTGTCAAACTCTACAAAATCCCCTACAAGCAGCCGCTCCTTTTGCTTTTTTAAAACCTCGCGGACTTTGCATTCATATGAACACACACCGTCATCAACATAATAAAAATCTGAATGTATTTTATAGATTTGTCCTTGCGCCATTACAGAATAAATATTAACATGAAATTAGATTTTTATAAAGTCAGGGAGTTTATTTTTACCGGCTTTTAACTGTAAATATTGCTTGGCAAGCTCTTTTTTTTCCTCGTCAGATGCAGTTTTGGCCTTTTCTCCAAGCTGTGTATAAAGTTCTTTTTCTGCTTGATTGCCTTTTATATATACATCCATATCTTTGCCTTTTTGAAAAGCATTTAATTTTGCATCATACTCAATTTTAGGAGTTTTAAATAAAGTATATATAATAGCAAAAGCCGATACTCCGGCTGCAAGAACTCCGGCTGTTGCTCCTAGCCAAAGCATAAGCCGTTTATTTCCCCTTACACCTTTTTTATTTTTATCAATTAGCCGTTCTCCTAAATCTCCGGCCGTTTCAAATAAAAAATCACCATCCCATATTTCCCAGAGAAGCCTTGCGCCAATCCCCAGACCTGCAGCAAAAGTTGCAGATAAAAGTTTCATTCTTTCACCATTTTTTGATACAGGATTTTTATCCTGAGAATTTCCTTTAGTATTCTTTACTGAATTTTTCTGCAAAAAACTAATATTACTGTTATGTATAGGAGAAACTGACAAACCCATTTTTATGCTCCTTGTAAAAGAACACCTTTACCCTTGTTTGCCATTTGAACCTTTGTATAATTGTCAACCTTTTCGCTTAAAGGTACATCTTCATCTTTTATCTGTTCATTTATCTGCTCAAGCATATTAGATTTTGCGTCTCTGTCACGGCTGAACACATCCATTTCTTTTTCTTTGGCAAAAGCATTTAATTTAGTGTTATACAATCTTGCAGGAAGAGTAAGAAGCAAAGTTAAAATCGCAGCACCTGCACCTATTCCGGCGGGCAGTTTCCAGCCTTTTGTCATACAGGTTGTCAACCCGGCTGCAACAGAGCCTACAACAGCACTGGTTCCTACAGATGAAAGAACTGTTAAACCTTTTTCCGTTTTCCTATTTACCGGATTTTCATAATTTTGCTTAAAATTTGTTTGATAATTGCTCTTCACTGAAGAAATTCTCATATTACACTCCTTATAATTAACCTTATATACATAATAACAAAGCATGAAAAATATTGCTAATATCAAAGTATATTATTAACAATTTGCAACAAAAAATCTAAAATTTTAAAGGATAATCATCAGGAATTTTCCAGCTGTTCATTTGTATTAGCTTGGTACAATATGCTCTTTCATTAGTCCCAATATCTTTCTTGCAGCCGTATGTAGAATCCGTTAACAAGCTTTCTTTATCACCGTCCCAATTATACATATATGGCTCCATACCTCTTTGATAGTGATATTTGTATTGTACACCATCTTTCCAGGGAGCAAAAAAGAAAGTGAAATATCTGGTACCGGAATCTTCTGGATTGTTTCTCTGAAAATCAGGATCAGATGTTGAAGCCGTTTCTTTATAATCAGCAGCATTTGGATAATAGATAATAGAACTGGCACTAAACACAGCGAGTCCGCCATCCGGCATATAAATTTTTAAATAACCGGTGATTGTATTATTAGGCGATTCAATTTTGATTGTCTTTAAATAAGGTTTCAAGTATTTATTAAACCACAGCAATGCATTTGTTCGATTATAATCAGGATTACCATCTTCATCAGTCTCATAACCTTTTTCCAATTTCTCCCAGGTCATTATTGAACCATTATCCACCTCTGAAAGCTTGATAGCTTGATTCATTACGCTGTAAAAATTTACCAGTCTGCTTTCAACAACTTTTTTTCTGTAATTTGAAATAAGAGTCGGTATAGTTAATGCAGCTACAATGCCGATAATACCCAAAGTAATTAAGACCTCAGCAAGCGTAAATCCCTTGCTATAAGAGGTTAGGCGTGACGCCCCCCCCCGAGCCACATTCTATTTTTTAAATATGCCATATTTACCTCCATTTGCTATACAGTACTTTTATATAATACATAATCTTAATAAATTTTGCAATATGTTAAATGATTTTGAATTTTAAAATTTTTATGGTATTATCAGTATATTAAAGAAGATATATTTTAGTAAAGGGGAAAAATATGATTTCAGTAAACGACTTAAAAACAGGCTTGACTCTTGAATTAGACAATGGTCTATGGTCAGTAGTCGAGTTCTTGCACGTTAAGCCGGGAAAAGGCGCAGCTTTTGTAAGATCAAAACTTAAAAATGTTGAGACCGGTCAGGTTGTTGAAAAAACATTCAGAGCCGGCGAAAAAGTTGCAAAAGCAATGCTTGATAGACGTGAAATGCAATACTTATATAAAGAAGGCAAAGAATTCGTTATGATGGATATGGAATCATACGAACAGCTTCAATTAACAGAAGATCAGGTTGGTGCAGGTATTAAATACTTAAAAGAAAACATGATTGTACAGGTATTAATGCATGATACAAGAATTATTGGTGTTGATATCCCTGCTCACGTTGAATTGGAAGTTGTTGATACACCTCCTGCTGAAAAAGGCAACACAGCTCAGGGCGGTTCAAAACCTGCCACTCTTGAAACAGGTGCAGTTGTTAACGTTCCTTTCTTTATCGCTAACGGTGATAAAATCAGGGTTGACACTAGAACTAACGAATACCTTGACAGAGCTTAATTAAATAAATGAAAGGCATAAACATGAAATTTGATACAGATTATATTGAAAAATTAGCTGAGATAATTGCCCAAAACGGCTTAACAGAAGTTTCTCTGGAAGATGGCAATCAGGCAATAACTATAAGAAAAGAATTATATACAGGAGCCATTCAGGTTGCAGCTCCCCAGCCAATAGCCGCACCACAAAGTACTCCACAGGCGGCAGTACCTGTAGCAACAAAAACAGAAGTTAAAAAAGGCCAGCCTGTAACTTCTCCTATGGTTGGTACATTCTACAAAGCACCATCACCTGATGCAAAACCATTTGTTGAAATAGGACAAACTGTTTCAAAAGGTGATGTTGTCTGCATTGTTGAAGCAATGAAATTAATGAACGAAATTGAGTCCGAAGTTTCAGGAAAGGTTGTTGAAATTTGTGTTGAAGACGGTCAACCTGTGGAATTTGGACAAGTATTAATGTATATAGAATAGTATAAAGTTTAAGTGAGATAATAGTTTATCTCACTTATATTTTTTAAGGAAATGGGTATGTTTAGAAAAGTATTAATAGCAAACCGCGGAGAAATTGCGGTGAGAATTATAAGAGCGTGCAGAGAAATCGGTATTCCTACCGTTGCAATTTATTCACAGGCTGATGCTAATTCATTACATGTCAGACTTGCTACAGAAGCCTACTGTATAGGACCTGCGGCAAGTTCTCAAAGTTATTTGAGTATACCTGCTATTATCTCGGCAGCTTTAGTATCAGGCGCGGATGCAATTCATCCGGGATACGGTTTTATGTCTGAAAGAGCCGATTTTGCTGAAATTTGTGCAAAACACAATATTAAATTTATCGGGCCAACACCGGAAGCTATGCACAAAATGGGAGACAAAGCTACCGCTCGAAAAACAATGATAGAAAATAACGTACCTGTTACACCCGGAACAGGAATTTTAAAAACTCCGGAAGAAGTAAAAGAATTTGCTAAACAAGCAGGTTATCCGATTATTTTAAAAGCAACCGCAGGCGGTGGCGGCAAAGGTATGCGTATCGTAAGAAGCGATGATGAAGTTGAAACAAATATGAATCTTTGCCAGTCTGAAGCACAAAATTTCTTCGGCAATCCTGATGTTTATGCTGAAAAATTTTTGGAAAACCCGAGACATATTGAAGTCCAAATTCTTGCAGATCAGTACGGAAACGTTGTTCACTTGGGCGAACGCGACTGTTCAATTCAAAGACGCCACCAAAAGCTCATTGAAGAAGCTCCGTCACCCGCAATTAATGAAGAAACCCGAAGAGAAATGGGAGCGGCGGCAGTTCGTGCGGCTAAAGCCATCAATTACGAGGGGGCAGGAACATGTGAATTTTTGCTTGACCATGACGGTAAATGGTACTTTATGGAAATGAATACCCGTATTCAGGTTGAACATTGTGTTACCGAAATGATTTCAAATGTCGATCTTGTTCGTGAACAAATTATGGTTGCGGCAGGTGAAAAATTAGACTTTACTCAAGATGAAATTGTTTTGAGAGGTCATGCTATTGAGTGCCGTATTAATGCTGAAAATCCAGAAAAAGACTTCATGCCTAATCCGGGCAAAATTACCGGTTATGTAACTCCGGGCGGTTTCGGCGTTAGAGTTGATTCACATGTTTATCAGGATTACTCAATTCCGCCATATTATGATTCAATGATAGGAAAACTTATCTGCTGGGGTAGAACACGAAATGAAGCTCGAAGAAGAATGTATCGTGCGTTAAAAGAATATGTTGTTACAGGTATTGAAACAACTATTCCTTTCCATCAGGATATTGTTGAAGATGAAGTATTTATAAGCGGGAATTTCAATACAGGCTTTATAGAAGATTATTATAAAAGAAAAGGTAAAAAGTAGTTAATATTTTAATATTATTATATAAGAAAAAGGAGTGCTTTAAGCACTCCTTTTTCTTGCCAACTATTTTAACAAAATAACTATTTGCCGTTAACAACAGTTTTGAATTTTTTGCCGGCTGAGAAAGCAGGAACTGTTTTAGCAGCGATTTTAAGTTCTTTACCTGTTTGAGGATTTCTGCCGATTCTTGCAGCTCTTTTACGTGCTTCAAAAGTACCGAAACCAACTAATGTAACTTTTTTACCTTTAGCAACTGTTTTTTGAATAGTATCTACCCAAGCTCCTAAAACTTCAGCTGCTTCTTTTTGTGTTACATTTGCTTTTTTAGCTACTTCTTGTACTAATTCTTCTTTGTTCATAATAAAACTCCTTTATTTTGTGTACATGCTAATTATAGCCGAACTTTTCAGTTGTGCAAGTACTTTACATTACGTTACTATTAAAAAACATCCATATAGATGAAATGTATACAAAAAGTAATAATGTGAGTATTTCCAAGCATTTTTTTTAGTTTTTTGGTACAATGTCATGTGGGTTATTACAGGGAAGAATATGAAAGAAAGAGTATTATTATTTACAATAGTTTTTGGCTTAGGAGTATTTATTTATATATTCCAAAGTTATTTTAACACCGTCTGGGGGCTTGCCTTTCTTATAACAGCTATGGCTTTATATGCGTTATTTACAAATTTAGCATATAAACTAAAAAGCAGAAAGCTTCAAAAATACCCTCAGGTAATTAATAAAAATTTTAAACCATTTGTAAGCATTATGATTCCTGCACATAATGAAGAAAGCGTAATAGCTGAAACTGTAGAAAATATATTACAACTTGATTATCAACATTTTGAAATAATTGTCATTGATGACAGAAGTTCTGATAATACAGCCTCGGTAATAAAAAACCTTGAATTAAAATATGATAAAGTTACTGCTTTTATAAGATCTAAGGATGCATTTCCAGGCAAATCAGCTGTATTAAATGACGCATTACCTATGGCAAAAGGTGAAGCAATTCTGGTATTTGATGCTGACGCAAGAGTTGAAAAAGATTTTTTATCAAAATTAGTTCCTAATATAGAACCCAAAGATGTCGGTGCTGTACAGGCAAGAAAAGTTATTAGAAACAAAGATGAAAACATTTTAACACGCTGTCAAAATAATGAAATGACATTAGATACACATTTTCAAGTCGGCAGGGATTCCGTAAAGGGTGCTGTGGAATTGCGCGGAAATGGGGAACTAATTAAACGTCAGGCACTTGATGATATTGGAGGCTGGAATAATTATACAATTACAGACGACCTTGATATGTCAACAAGATTGCATATAAAAGGCTGGGACGTAAGATTTTGTAAAGATGCAATTGTATATGAAGAAGGCATAATGTATCTCTGGCCGTTATACAGACAGAGAAGACGCTGGCTTGAGGGAACTATCCGACGTTATCTTGAATATGCTGGTGACGTTTTAACTTCAAAAGATATGCCTTTACGCGTAAGTCTTGATTTAATCGCGTATATTTCTCAATTTATAATGCCTGCATGGTTTATTATGGAAATCCTGATACGCGGGTTCAAAGTTCTTGCAAAAGATGCTCCTCCTCATATGCTTTATTCGTCAATTATAATTGGATGCGTAATTGGTATTGGCTTTTTTGTTGCTGCAAGATACAGTTTAAGACGTTACGGAAATCTTTCGAGGCTTGACGCATTTAATCAGGCTTTTGAGACATCAATTTATTTATTCATAATATGGTTTCCATTAGTTCTGTTTATAGGATTTAAAATTTTATTTATGAAAAAAGATATGAACTGGGGCAAAACAGCTCATGGACTTGTTCAACGTGAACATGCAATACAAAAAGCAAAAGAAAAAATAAAAAATGCAAAAGAAGAATTAAAAAGATTATTACTAACGAAATAGGAGAAATATAAATGACAACAACAGATATTGTAGCAAATGTAAAAGATAAAATCCGCTCAGTTAATGATTTTCCAAAACAGGGTGTAATTTTCAGAGATATTACAACAGCGTTAAAAGATTCTGAAACACTAAAAGAAATGATTGACTACTTATGTGAACAATTTAAAGATGTAAAAATTGACTATATTGCAGGGATTGAAAGCCGCGGGTTTATTTTTGGTATGCCAATGGCATATAAGCTCAACGCAGGTTTTGTACCTATCAGAAAGCCTAATAAACTTCCGGCAGAAACCATCGCTCAGGAATATGAACTTGAATACGGCACTGATAAAATAGAAGTCCATGTTGATGCAATTAAAAAAGGAGATAATGTTCTTATTGTTGATGATTTGCTTGCAACAGGAGGAACAGCGGAAGCTGCTTGCAAGCTTATCAAAAAAACAGGAGGAAACCTTGTTGGTATTGCTTTTCTAATAGAACTTGAAGATTTAAAAGGCAGAGAAAAATTTGACAAAGATTTAAAAGTTATTTCAATGCTTAAATATTAAAAAAGAGGGTTTTAATAAACCCTCTTTTTTAATTATTCCTCTTTAGGCAAACTACCGCCAATTTCATAATCCACGGCATCAAATAATTTTCCTGTTTTTATTACATTTTGTAATCCGCCAGCCCACATTGTATTCGGAGTATCGAAAGAATTTTCCGTAATTTGGATTTTAAAAATATCTCTGCCAATCTGATTAGGTTCTTTATTTCCGTTTGTATCTACAATTACTTCCGCGCAAAAAGTTTCTAATGTTTCAACTCTTACTTCATTTCCATCTTCATCTTTTACTGGTATTCCATTTTCATCGCGAACAACATTTTCGACCAAACGCTTACAATTTTCCTTCTGCTCTACAGCTATAATCATGTCGCTCATTGTTTGGAAACGAGGATGCCAGGAGATAGAATAGCCGTCATAGGTTTCTCCGTTATTTGATACCGGACCACCTGCTTTATATAAATATTTTCCCCCACAGCCGTCTTTATTTGCTTTACATATTGCCTGGACTTTAAAATATTTTGAAAAAGCCTGTGTGCTTTCTTCATTTGTATTTTTGGTATCAAATACTACCGTGTTGTTTCCATAACCATTCTCGGCGCGGCCTAAATCTATTGCATTTACTATTTCAGAATATGCTTTCTTTGCTCTTGTTACTAATTCTCTCTCTTTATATTCTGTTATTAATGTTGGTATTGTTAACGCCGCCACTACGCCGATTATCGCTAACGTGATTAATACCTCGGCCAATGTGAATGCAGCTTTTCTAACACAACGGTGATACGATTGCGACGTCGGGTTTACACCCTCCTCGCAATGACATGATAAAGTTGACCAATGTCCAATGTGGCGGGTCCAGCGGCTACGCTGGCTTAGAGGAGATGCCCCCCCCCGAGATTTCTCTTAAGCATTAAATCCTCCTTTATTAATTAAAAGTTCCAATAACATTTTATTTAATTTTACATTATGAACACGTAAAAAATCAACATGTTTACACACTGCTGTAGTGTTTAACGCAACAGTAAATATATCTTTTGTAAAATTATCTTCTTCTGGCATATTTAATAAACTTTTACGTGAAATACCAAGCATCACAGGACATTCCAGCCCATATAACTCTTCAATTCTGTTTAATATTTCAAAGTTGTCTTCCCGAGTCTTACCAAAACCAATGCCAGGGTCAACAATAATATTTTCTCTTTTTATACCCTTCGAAATTGCAAGGTCAACTTTATTTTTTAAACTCAGGTAAATTTCATCCATAAGGTTTTTATAAACAGGATTCCTCTGCATATTTTCAGGTGTGTCTTTAGAATGTTGAATTATGATTTTAGCTCCATAATCTGCAATAATTTCAGGCATTTTTTCATCATAATCAAATCCTGAGACATCATTTATAATAGAAGCGCCTAGTTTAAGACATTTTTCTGCAACTACGGAACTTCTTGTATCAATACTTATAGGAATATCAATTTTATTTTCTTGTATATACTCCAGAACAGGTATTAAAACTTTTAATTGTTCATCATCCGGCACTGCCTTTGAAAAAGGTTTTGTAGATTCTGCACCGATATCAATTATGTCTGCACCATCTTTTATCATTTCATTTAAATGCTGAATTGATTTTTCAAATTCAAAAAACTCACCTCCGTCAGAAAATGAATTTTTAGTAATATTCAGTATACCTGCTATTTTTGGTTTATGTATTTTAGTTATATCTAAAAACTCTGCTATACTCACGCCAAGTTTCTTTAAGCCAAAAGGCTGTAAAACAAGCTTTTCTGATATTTTTACTAATTGAGATACGCTGCCGCCTAATATACAATCTGTCTTTTCAATTTTTCCTGTAATAGTTTCTCTATGTGTTGCACAGTCTGCCCCTACAGACAATGCTGTTTGCTTTAATATATTTGCTTGAGCGATAGACAAATCAAATATTTTAATATTCTTGTATTTAAATTTTTTGCATGCTTTATGAACATAGGAACTGTCAAAACTTATATCATTGAGCTCTCTTTCCATATTAGGACTGTCAATCTCTTTCAAAATAAAATCGTGCATAACCGAAGTTTAGCACGATTTTATTGATTATACAATATTAATTTTTATCTATCAAATTGCTATATGTATTACCCATTTCACCTATACCGGAAACAAATACAAATGCTGCACCAATTCCGCCAATTGCACCGGAAACTTTTGCAAATGCTTTGCTTTCAAATACAGGTTTCATAAATTTAGCTAATTTGGTTGATTTAGCCCAGTTCATTATACCATTCTTATACGTTTTTGCATTAGCGAACATTTTTCCCCATAAAGACTTTGCCTGTTTTCCTGCATTTGCAGCCTGCTTTATTGCTTTAGTTGTGTTACCTGATAATTGCACTATATCACCGGTTGCTTTACCAAATTTAAAGCGTTTGAAAGCATTAAACCCATACTTGGCACTTCCAACAGTTGCACCTGTTGCAACACCGACTTCTGTTGCTCTTACGCGATCATCGTCATCTTTATTTCCTGTAAATTGAATTTGAGAATTAATTGACTTAACACTTAAAGACATTTTCACTACCTTACTTATCTGCTGTAACTTCCTGCAAAGCAGTTATACCACCGGTAACACCACCACTTGCTGCAAAAAGATTAACAACTCCTTTTTCCACTTTTTCACCGGTTATACCTGTTACCTTCTTATATACATTAGATGCTGCCTCTGATATAACGTTTCTGGTTTTTTCTGTTTTAGCAGCTAAATATTTAGCAGGTTTACTGTCAGTTATCTTTGCTGTTAATCCAGCAACTTTTACACCAAATTTTGAATTTTTATATTTGCCTATCAAACCATTAAAGAAAGATGAAGTATTTTGAGTAACTTTACTATCTTTTGCCTTATTTATAACTCTACCGGTAGTAGATTTTACTACATCAACAACATCCTCTGCTTTATCAAGGACTGCTTGTGTAGCTGGTTTATTAGCAAATGTTTTCACATAATTAGCACCTTTTTTAACAATTTTTGCCATTCCTTGAGTACCATATTTCATACTAACAAAACCAAGTCCGGCTCCAATACCTACAGATGCAACCTTGCCAATTGCGCGTATAGGTTTTGGCACATTAGTATCTTCAATAACAGCATTTATTTCATCAAGCTGTTTTTCTAATTTTGTTTTATCCCCCTTGTACTGTTCATTTGTATACTCATAGGTATCATTCGGAGTATCTGTAACATCTTCATAATCAACATATTCACCGATATTTTGTCTAACACCGAATGCAGGCTGTTTCATTAAATTTATAGGTTGAACACTTAACATATTTTCTCCAATTCTTTTGCAAACAAGTTAAGACATCTAAATTTATTTTTTTGCTAGAATTTTTTGTTATATTAACAAAATTTTACAAACTACCTTTTCACTATAATTATTACACATTTTTACTTAATTGTAAACAAATTTCAATCCTTGATATGAATTTCTCTTAATAAATTCCCTATCAATTTTATTAAGGCAATCAAGCTTTGCTCCAAGCCATTTTGGCGCTATCAGATTTTTCTTTAGTCCATTCCCTGCAAGCCTGTGTATAGTTGTTTTTTCCGGCAAATATTCCAAAAAATCACAAACTGTATTTACATATTCATCTTCACTCATAAAATCAATTTCACCTGCTTCATAAATTTTAGCAAGTTTTGTATCATTAAGAGCACAAAGCATATGAATTTTAACGCCGTCAACTCCAAGTTCTGCAAGTTTACGGGCAGTCTGCATAATTTCTTCATGAGTTTCCCACAGACCGAAGATAACATGTACGCAGACATTAATTCCCCTGTTTTTTGTCTGCTCATATGCTTTCAGAAAACAATTAAAATCATGCCCGCGGTTAATTTTTTTTAATGTTTTGTTATGAATTGACTGAAGACCATATTCAATCCATGTATAATAATCATCTTTGTATGAAGCAATCAAATCAAGTTTTTCATTATCAACACAATCAGGTCTTGTTCCTATAGATATACCAACAATATCCTTATGATTAAGTGCTGAATTGTAGATTTTTTCAAGCTCTTTAACAGGTTTATAAGTATTTGAGTATGCCTGAAAGTAAGACATATATTTTTCTGCTTTGAACCGTTTTGAAAGAGTATCAATACCCGTTAATACCTGTTCCTCTATAGAAAGCTGATTTGAATGAGCTTGAGAAAAACTGCCGCCATCGTCACAGAATATGCAGCCGCCTTTTGAAATCGTTCCATCACGGTTCGGACACGAAAAACCGGCGTCAAGAGTTATTTTATAAACCTTAGCGCCGAATTTATTTTTCAAATGTGCACTATACTGATTATAGCGTTTATCAGTATGATTAAACATTTTTATTGATTTTCTTCACTATCCTTCAAAATAGGATATACGTAATGCTCCCCGCAGTTCGGACAAACGACTTCCTGCTGTTTGCCTTCTTCTAATTGAGCAACTTCAAATAAAGTCTTGCAGCCGGATTGCACACATCTTACTGCCCATGTTGGTCTGATTAATCTTGCCATATAAATTTCCTCACTTCTATAATTCCATTTTATCATTGAACAGTTGTTTGTGCAAGTATTAAATAGTACGACAATATAAAAATACTATAATCCTGATAAAATATTTAAGATAAAGGAGTAATAATGAAAAAATTTTTAATATTTTTATCTATATTTACAGTAATAGTACTTGCCGGAGTAGATGCTAAAAATCGTATTAACGAACTTGATAATATTGCAATAAAAACACCTGCTCAGGTAGAAATGAACAAAGATTTACTTAAACCAACCAGAGATGCAGGACGAAATATGTTAAATCCGTCAGTTCCTGTCCCAAAACAGCAGCAGAATTCCTTTAATGAACGGATGAAACAACAACAGAACAACAATCTGCCCCAAACCAAACAAAATAATCCTTTGAATAATTAGAAGTCAAATATTGTTTCACTATGTATTTCACCATAATCCTTGTCGTCCTGAAGTTTCATATTTGTACCTAAAGGATTAGGTCTAAAATCTGTTTTTTGAGTTTCTTTTGTTGAAACAGACGGCACAACCGGTTTTGTAACTTTAGGATAAAATCTGAGAATAATATTTTGAGAAACTGTTTTAGATATTATATCCCTTGAATACCATTTTATTTTTTCAAGCTGAGCAGCAGCCTGTGCAGAAGTAACAGCCCAAAATCTGGATTCATTATCACCTAATGTCTTTTTATATTTACCACTCCACATTACGACATCATTTATATTATCAGTAAGTACAACATTAGTTTCTAATAAGTACTGATTTAATGCTTCAAATGCACTTGAAACTTCCATGACTTCCCATATATTTCTTCTGTCTGAATTTTGCACTACAGAACTTGAAATTAAAAGTACGGACTTGGTATCAAATGCCTGAGAAATCTTTTTTAAAGATATAAAGTCAATTGAATTAGATGTGTTGAATTTATATAATACGTTTTCAGTCAATGTTTTAAGCTGTGAATTACCGGTCAGTTTTTTTCTAACTGTATATAAATCCGGAGAGATGATTTTACCGCTTTTATTTAGAGAATAAATAATATCTTCCGCAAATACTTCCGAAGCCTCAGGAAAACAGTAGTAATTTTCGCATACATAAAATAAATCTACAGGCAAAACAAGGAGCTTAAAAGGCTCAACTGCACTTACACAATTTCCAAGAAAAAAACAAAATAAAACAATTATTTTGGTAAAAATCTTCATACCGGAATTATAACACAATTTTTTCATACGGGTAATGGATTATATTTATCTAAAAATAACCTAGAATATATATAAAGGAGAAGTTTATGGATTATCAAACATTAATGGACAAAGCAATAGAAGCTTCAAAAAACGCTTACGTTCCTTATTCTCATTTTCCTGTCGGTGCTTGTATTTTGACAGAAGATGATAAAATATTTACAGGCTGTAATTTTGAAAATGCAAGTTTCGGGCTTACAATATGCGCGGAAAGAAATGCAGTGGGTTCAGCAATATCTGCTGGATGCAAAAAAATTAAAGCCATAGCCGTTTATTCCCCAAAAATGAACAACTGTTATCCTTGCGGAGCTTGTCGACAGGTTTTACATGAATTTAAATCCGATAACGGAATTGATGTTATACTTAAAAATAACGACGAATTAACCATATTTAAAATTGAAGAACTTCTACCCGGAGGCTTTAATCTTTAATGTACTTTATTGAACTTCTGGTAAAAAAATTCAAAAACAAACCTGATATATCAGATAACTTTGATCCGCTTGCTGAATCAAAAGAAGATGAAGAAAACTGCGAACATATTTTTATGCCGATTGACAGCTCAGGTGAAATATTAGCATGCAGAAACTGCGGGCTGACTGTCCTGCGTAAAGACTTAAAAGATATTAATTTTTTCAGACACAAATAATATACATTCGGTCAATTTATTTTTTTATAACATATTTTAAACTCCTTGTGGAGGTAAAAATTATGTCGAAAAATCTAAGCGATGCTATTCAAAACATTATGAAAGAAAATGCTGCTGAAAATATTGTTATTTTCACAAATCATTTAAAAATTGACGGGACTATACATGAATTTAAAGGTAAATGTGCTGACTGCCACGACTGTATCATTGCATTAAAAGACGTTACTGTATGCAGGCTGGAAGATTACTGCACCTGCAATCATGATGACTGTGAATGCAACGATTATATATGCTTTAAATATGACTGGCTGAATATCAATATTTCAGAAGTTGTAGCTTTCAGTATAGTATCTATTTAACAACCTGTTTTAAAGCATTAATAACAACCGGATCCCATTTGCTATCCGATTCCATTATTTCAATTGCATTAGGGGCTGTCATTGCTTTTCTGTAAGGACGATCAGAAGTCATGGCGCTAAATGCGTCTGCAACAGCAATAATTCTGGAACCAAGAGGGATTGATTGACCTTTTAATCCTTCTGGTTTTCCAGATCCGTCATATCTTTCGGTTTGGTAATTTACATAAGGAACCACTTCTGACAGGAAGTTTATATTCATTAGCAGATTAACGCCGGTATTTATATGTTCCTGAACTTTCTTTAATTCCTCAGGAGATAATTTACCGTTTGTTGCAAAAATCTTTTCCGGCAGCGTAATTTTGCCTATATTTTGCAGTAACCCTGCATAATAGATTAAATCTGTTGTTTTTTCATTTAATCCTAATTCTTTACAGATAAGTCTTGCTAAATTCGCTGTATTTTGAGAGTGTGATACGGTATACTGACCTTTTGTATCAACAGCTTTTGCAAGTTCTTCAACAAAGTTTTGTTGATAATCACATAAATCACCGATTAATGCTGTAATCTCAGCCCGTAAATGCTGCAAGTCCGATACAGATGCATTCTCGTCATTTATAAGATTATTAACTTCATCTATCTGTGCCTGCATTTCCATTGATGCTGCAAAAAGCTGTGATATACTTATCACAAGTTTTAAGTATTCCTTGTTTAAAGGTCTGTTATCAACCGTCTGAACGGCAATAACACCTGCAATATGTGAAGGTGTACGCATTGCAACATAAGTCATTTCATCATCGAAGGTGAAATCTTTTCCAGCAAAATTCACACAAAGCTCATGACCCATATTTCCATCTGATGAACCTACTATCATCATTTTGTTGTCTTTTTGCAAATATATACGGCAGCAAACAACATCTATCATTTGTTTTACCGTATTTGCAATTGATGTATATATGGCATGCTCTTCTGACGCATCAAAACTTAAAACACAAAGCGTATTTTGTGATGAATAAATTGATATAAGCTCTTTGAGCTGATTTTTCAATCCCTCTCTTTTATCTTTCGAGTTTGAACTTATTTTCTTTGCCAAATCTTCTGATATAAGATGTTCTGATATAAAATCACCTAAATTTAATGCGAAAATCTCCTCTAAAGGGTCCCCGTCCATTAAATACTCAGATTGTCCAAACAGGGAAACTCCATTCTTTATTTCATCTTTCTTCATTAAAAAATTTCCTTCTATACATGCCTTTGATTTTATATACGGCATAATTTTTTTAAAACTTTAATATTTTTTATAAATTTCCTACTTTAGTATGGTATAATTTATTTTAACAGGAGAATTTATGGTAAAAATAAGTATTATTATACCGGTTTATAATTGTGAAAAATACTTAAAAAAATGTCTCGACAGTCTCATAAACCAGACTTTAAAGGAAATTGAGATAATCCTTGTAAATGACGGTTCTACAGATGAGTCTGTTAAAATTGCAGAAACATATACTGACAGCAGAATAAAACTTATAAACAAAGAAAACGGCGGTCAATCTTCAGCAAGAAACCGCGGGCTTGAAATAGCTTGTGGTGAATATATAGGCTTTATTGACAGTGATGACTGGGTTGATTTGGATTATTTTGAAAAATTATACAATACTTCAGTTAAATATAATGCTGATATTGCAATGGCTGATTTTATAAGAACAGGGACAAAGAAACATAAAATAAGACTTAACTTATCTCAAGAAATTGTATATGAAACAATTGAAGATAAAATTAAGGTTGCTAATGCACTTAAAGAGGGCTGCATTTGGAATAAAATTTATAAAAAAGAAATCCTGGATAATTTGCGTTTTACTGAAGGAATGTTTTTTGAAGACGGACCTTTTACAATCAAAGCCCTATTCAATTCTGATAAGCTTGTAACTGTGCCGTCAACATATTACTACTATTACCAGAATCCTTCTTCCACTGTAAAAACTATGGACAAGAAAAAAAGAGAGGACAAACAACAAAGTAAAAGAGAAATTCTGGATTTTATAAAATCCAATAATATAAAAGTTAAAGACAAATCATACTGGGCAATAAAACAAAAGTATTCATGTTTTGGTTTAAATTATGCTACAATATATGAAAGTATACAGTCTAAAAAACTTGCACTTTTTGGTGTAATACCGCTAATTACAATAGGAGAATAATGTCAAGAATTGCAATTTGTTTATCATCAGATAATAATTATGCACAACACTTAGGTGTAACCCTTGTTTCTATTTTAGAAAACAAGGCGGATGATGATAATATATATGTTTATGTTCTGGATGGCGGTATTTCAACAGAAAATATAAGTAAAATATTAGATTTGAAATCCAAATATAACTTTGAAATAGAATTTATAAATATAGATAAAAAAACATTTGAAAAATGCCCTGCTGGCAAAAAAAATCACATAACATTAGCTGCTTATTATAGACTTCTTCTTGCAGAATTATGCCCGAAAGAAGACAAGCTCTTGTATTTAGATGTTGATATAATTGTAAAATCAAGCCTTAATGACTTTTTTAATACCGATATAACAGACTTCTACTTTGCAGGAGTTTCAGACTGTGATGAAGTTTTAAACACTTCAAGATTAGGTATTAACAAATACTGTAATTCCGGCGTTATACTTTTAAATTTAAAAAAATGGCGTGAGGAAAATATAACGCGAAAATTATTTAATTGGATGGAAAAAAATACAGATATAATAGTACTTCATGATCAGGATATTCTCAATTGTACTCTTCAAGATGGTATTTTGTATGCTGACAAGCATTGGAATGTACAGGTTTCCAAGTATAACAGTTCAAAAGAGTTTGTAAAAATTTTACCCGAAGCTAAAATAATTCACTACATAGGAAAACATAAGCCATGGCATACTGATTTTAAACAGTATGCTAAAGATGAATATTTCAAATATCTTCGTTTGACAAACTGGAAAGGATATGAAAGCCTTTATCTGCTAAAACTCTATTGTAAAATGCCTTTATTATTGTTTGAAAAGTTTATACACTTTATCTTTTGTATAGAAAAACAAAATGGAAAAAAGATACTTCAAATTTTAGGTCTCAAACTTCAAATTAGTAACCAATAGCCCATTTAAACGGAGCTGATGAAATTCGTTTTGTATCAATAGTATCAGCGGTCTGAACAGCAGGAACCTCAATCACTTTATCAGCTTTTTGAAGTATATTAAACTGCATCATTTTAGTATCAACATTATTGAAAGATTTTAGCCTGTCAAGATTATTTTGAAGCTCGGCATTTTCATCATTTAACGAAATAATTTGACGATTTAGAGTGTTTAGTGTCAATTCATTACACATTACAAAATAATAACTAACAAAAGCAGTAAAAACAGCCATCATCAAAAGTCCGCATAAAGATTTATTTACTTTTCTTATCGCCATATCTTTCACCGTGCTTTCTTTATAAAAATAACCTTCTATTATCGGTGTTTCTTGTTGAATAGGATTTTCTACATACCCCTGATAAGAATAATCTAATTGTTCTGCTTTTGCTGTATTCAACTTTTTCTTCCCCAACTAAAAACTTTTACTTTTTAATACATCTTGCGATTCTTAATTTAGCACTCCGCGAAGGCGGATTTTCTTTTATCTCCTCATCACTTGCCATAATCGGTTTTTTATTAACTAACTCCAATATTGGCGGCGGACAATTGCAAATCATCTGGGATTTATCACAATGACAGCGCTGTGAGTGATATTTAAACAAGTGTTTCACAATCCTGTCTTCAAGAGAATGAAAACTTATTACACTTATTATAGCACCAAACGCCAATAAATCCAACACATCATTTAATGTATTTTTAACATTTTGTAACTCTTGATTTACCTCTATACGAACAGCCTGAAAAACACGTGTAGCCGGATGTATGACAGATTTTATTTTCGGAGTGCATGATACAATTAAGTCCGCAAGTTCGGTAGTTGTTTCAATTTTTTTCTTTCTCCTTTGCTCTGTTATTGCCTTTGCAATCCTTTTGGAAAAACGTTCTTCACCGTATTCTGAGAAAATGCGGACAAGTTCTTCTTCTGAATAATCATTAACAACATCAAATGCAGAGAAATCAGAATCCTGATTAAAACGCATGTCTAACGGGGCATCTTTAGAAAATGAAAATCCCCGTTCTGCTTTAGTAAGCTGGTGATATGAGGCTCCTAAATCAAACAAAACTCCGCCGGTTATTTTATTTATTCCGAAATTTTGTAAAACTTGCTTAATATTTGTGTAAGAATCTTTAACTATTGTTAAATTATTATAGTCTTTCAAGCGTTCAGAAGCCGCGGCAATTGCATCATCATCAACATCAAAAGCAATAAGTCTGCCGTTTGGAGATATTTTTTTTAAAATAAGCTCGCTGTGTCCGCCTCCTCCGAGAGTACAATCAACGTAAAGCAACCCGTCTTTGCATTCTAAAGCGTCAACGGCTTCATACTTCATTACGGTATAATGCTTAAATTCTTCCATATAACGATTTTATCATTAAAAAATAAAACCGCCAAGCCCGTAATTATCATATATTTCTATAAATTTATCATAAGAATAGGTTGTCACCTTATTGCCATCATTTGGATCAATAATTTTAATAATCTGCTTAATTTCAGACATTCTTTTATTTTGCAGGCGCGCTAATATATTACTCATATCTTCCGGCGTATTAATATCATCCTTTGACGGATTATCAATACAGCTCATTAGCATTATTAATATATTTTTCCTAAATTCCATTTTCTTCTTAATATCCCGATGCAGTTTATTTATCAAATAAAATAACTGCCGGTAATAATCGAATATTCCGGTAGTTATTCTATATTTTTTTTATAATTTTTATAGAGCGTCAAATCCCTGAGTATCAATAATTTTTAAAAACTTGTCATAATCATAGGATGTTTCAGTATTCCCGCTGATTACTTTAATTTCGGGTTTTGAGTCGCTTAAAAAATCTAAAAGCATACCATCAACATCATCAAACGTATTCAAATAATTCATAACGTCATCATATGTTGTTTCTTTTGTAATCTTATTCTCCAAATTCATATAAGCCTCCAATATATAGTACGAAAAAATCCCGCAAAAACTTTAAGCTTTTACGGGATTTAATATACAAAACTTTACAATTTATTTTATTGCATTTTTCACTCTTCGGAAGACTTTATCTCTGCCTAAAATTGCAAGTATAGCAGTCATATCAGCACCGCGTGTTCTGCCGGTTACAGCGGCTCTGATTGCCCACATAGTAACTTTTGGTTTAATACCTTTTTCTTTAAATTCACCTCGGAAAACTTCAAGTTTTTCATGCAAATTTTCTTCAGTAAAATCCCAGTCTTCTGCTTGTTTTAAAAATTCTTTTAAAACATCCTGAGAAATTTCCGTATCAAGAACTTCAGCCTGAACTTCCGGCTCTATCTCGACATCATCGCCGAAGAAATACGGTACAGCATCAGTTATATCTGACAATAAAGTTAAAGGTTCTCTTGTAATTTCTACCATTCTTGTGTATTGAGCATCGTTAAGTTCGGATAAGTCATATTTTGCTAAATACGGTTTCAATCTCTGTTTCAAATCTTCAATATCCAGCATTTTGATATAATGACTGTTCATCCAGTTCAATTTATCGTATTCAAAAATTGAATTAGATGATGAAATTTCTCCTATTCTAAAGTCTTGAGCAATTTCATCAACTGTTTTAATTTCCTGACCATCTGACGGAGACCAACCAAGTAATGCGACAAAGTTAATTAACGCATCTGTCAAATAACCTTTTTCAACAAACTCAGAAACAGCTGTTGCCCCATGACGTTTAGAAAGTTTACTTCTATCCGGAGCCAAAATCATCCCCAGATGCCCAAATCTCGGAACTTCAGCACCTAAAGCTTCAAAAATAAGAATTTGCTTAAATGTATTTGAGATATGATCTTCACCGCGGATTACATGCGATATTTTCATCAGCATATCATCAATAACGACTGCAAAGTTGTATGTAGGAGAACCATTTGACTTCATTATTACAAAATCACCTAAAAGATCTGTATCCATATGCAGTTCCCCTTTTACAAGGTCGTCAAATTTTAAAATAGAAGACTCATGAAAAGCTTTTTGTGCTTTTGAAATATTGAATCTTACCGCCGGTTTTCTTCCTTCAGCACGAAGTTTTGCTTTTTCTTCTTCTGTCAAGCTCTCACATTTCTTAGAATAAACATAAGGTTTTTTGTTCTTTGTAGCTTCTTCTTTTTCAGCTTCCAATTCTTCAGGTGTACAGAAGCATTCGTAAGCATAACCTTTGTCTAAGAGTTCTTGAACATATTTAGGATAAATATCAAATCTTTCAGATTGTGTATATGGTCCGTATGGTCCGCCTACATCAGGACCTTCATCCCAATTCAAACCTAATGCTTTTAAGCTGTCAAAAATATTATCAATATATGCCTGACTGGTACGCTCAGCATCAGTATCTTCAATTCTTAATACAAATTTGCCATTGTTTTTTTTAGCAAATAAATAGTTAAAAAGCGCAGTTCTTGCAGTTCCAACGTGCAGATTGCCGCTGGGAGAAGGCGCAATTCTTACTCTAACTTCTGTCATATTTCCTTCTTTCTACTTGTATTTCAGCACATAAAGAATAGCACGGACATGCTTATATTTCAAGAATGCTAAAGTTTCTAAAGATTAAGTTATGTAAACAAGTGCAATCTGTTTAAAACTCAATTATATTAGGAAGTTCCAGAATTAATATATATTTTCTATATAAATTTTAGCACTTTTTTATCAGAAAAAGTTTTTATAATAATATCAGAGCAATATTTAAAGTTAAAGGAGAATATATGGCACGAGTATTAATTTCTATGCCCGAAGAATTTTTGAACAAAATTGATCAGGTTGCTGACGGTGAAAATCGCTCACGCAGCGAGTTGATTCGTGAAGCTCTGCGTACTTACATTTATAAACAAAAAGTACGGGAATCAACCACTGCAGGCAAAAATGCAGAAATTTTAGAAGCTTTGCTTAAATAGGTCGTTGGGAAAGAAAAGGCTGAAGGATTTGGGAAACATAATAGAAGCCCCTCAAATGAGGGGCTTCTATTATACTTAATTAATCTTAATAAACTAACAAAATTATTCTTGATGTTTTTTTATAAATAGTATATTATTAAAAAACGAAAGGTAGTAGTGTATGCAAAATTACTTGCAAAAAAGTGATTTAAAACGTATAAATATAAGTGATATTTCATTAGATTTACCTGATTTAAAAAATATAAATGAATCAAAAGCTATAGTTATCGGCAAATGGCTTGCCAAATGGCTGGAAACGGATTTAAAAAATGGTAATATAAAGCTTAATTGTCTCTTGCCTGCAAAAGCTGAATTTGCATACCTGCTCGGTGTTAGTATAGGAACAATACAAAATGCATTACGCTACATTGAAGACCTTGGTTATGTAGAATCTAAACAATGTATAGGTACATTAGTAAAAGATAACAAAAAGAAAACATCCTCAATGCGCAAATTAACATCAAAACGTGAAATAGCAATAGAGGAAATCAAAAAATTCATTATAAAAAACAAATACAAAGCAGGCGAAAACCTGCCATCTTCTAGAAAAATTTCAGGTATTATAGGCTGTTCACCCAATACAACAAGACTGGCGCTTGAAAATCTTTGTGCATCAGGTATAATTACCCATAAATTTAAAAATGCCAAAGAAACAGGCTGGATTTTAAACACCCTTGATTTTGAGATAAAAGATATGAATACAAATGAAACACTTGTTTTAAAAATACAAAATGAACTTAAAAGCTATATAACAAAAAATTTGCGTGTCGGAGACCGCATTCCCGCGCACTCTGAGCTTTCAAAGGAGTTAAAAGTAAGTGTAAAAACTATCCATGATGCATTAAAAATACTTATTGAAGATGGAATTCTACTTGCAAGACGGGGCAGATACGGAACTTCTGTAATAAAAATGCCTGACGAAATGGCAGTAGAACAGCGTAGAGAGACATCTATTTTTGCAGCCGCAAAGGACACTGCTTTTTATTATTATGAAAAAACGCAAAATCACATAAAAAAAATGATTGCTGAAAACTATGCAATAGGTACAAAACTGCCGTCAATATTGGAGCTTTCAAAACAAATGGATTTAAGCCCCAACACAATACGAAAAGCATTTCACAATCTTGCAAAAGAGGGCTATCTTGCATTTTCACGCGGGCGTTACGGAGGCACTTTTGTAATTGACATCCCTGAAATGGAAGAACAATCATTCAAATGGCTCGCAGTTAACCCGAAATATGCAGAAGTTTACAAAAACTAATTACCAAGGATAATCGTCTTTTATCTGCCAGTTGTCTTTAATTATTTTTGTAGAACAACAACGTCCTGCTTTTTGTGAACATTGAGAGTTAATTAACGAATCCGATTGATCTTTACAATAATCTGCAATACCATTTGAATCTCTGTTGAAAATAAAAGTATCTTTACCCATAACGTTAGGTCCATTAGCGCCATTGAAATCAACAATGACGGCCTTACCATCTTCGTAAGGTTGATCCGGATCGCCTGTATGCTTATATAATTGAATAATTAAAACAGCACCATCATTCAAAATATATGTAACCCTGCTGGTATTTGGCGTTTGAATATCTACAACGTTTGTGGCATCAGGTGTTCCGTCAACTGAAGTCCAAGGGTCATTTTCTTTGTATCCACAGTCTTCGTATGATTTACATATTTTATTTACTTTAATATAGGGCTCAATATATAGCTTTCCCCAAGCAGATATACTAATATCTTTAGGTTTTGCCCATGTAGACATATCCCCATTTTCTGCTTGTGCCAGTTTTAATGCAGAATTAAACATTGAATAAAATTTCTTAAATCTTGTTAACGTTTCCTGTTTTTGATAGTTTGCTATCAATGTAGGTATTGTTAATGCTGCGACTATTCCTATTATCGCCAATGTTATTAACACTTCTGCAAGTGTAAATGCTCTTTTTGCTAATTTTCTGTAACTATAATTCACAATATTGTAATTATAGTTATTTTTCAAAAATTTGTCAATTAGCCTTGAGAGGTCTAGTTTTTGGCTGCCCCCCCCCCCAGCTCTTCAAACATTTTTTTCATCTTTGTACCTCCATAGTTAT
>CANUDF010000026.1 GCA_947857085.1 Candidatus Gastranaerophilales bacterium
GCCTCTGCTCGGCTTGCTTAGGTGATTAAGTTATCTATTTCGCGCGATTTTTTCAGAAAATCGCGCGAAATGTTTTTGTCATTACGAGGTGCCAAAGGCCATGAGGGGTTGACACACGCTTTATTCATCTTTTTCATCGACCCAAATAATAGTTATATTAATCGGCTGAGTAAAGGGGTTTGTAATATGTGTATCAAAAAAATCGCCCTTTGCAAGCGCATCATAATATGCTATTTGTTCGGATAGTTTTTTTGTGTATGCTAATAAATTCATATCTTACTTTCCTGACTATTACCTAACTATATTATGCGAGTTCAGTTACCTTTATTAATCCCCATAAAGTATTGTATTTCGTTTTATAAATTAACCTCATGGCTAATCAATATTCCCAATTGTAAAATATCTTGATAAAATTTATCCTTTATAAAAAGGAGAATAAAAATATGAAAAACCTTAAAGGCACAAAAACAGAACAAAATCTTATAAACGCTTTTGCAGGCGAATCACAGGCCAGAAACAGATACACATACTTTGCAAAAAAAGCTAAAAAAGAGGGTTATGAACAAATTGCCGCAATTTTTCTTGAAACAGCTGAAAACGAAAAGGAACACGCAAAATTATTCTATGAACATATAGGAAATACCATAGGACATGTTGATGCATCTTATCCGTTTGAACTCGGAACTACAGAAGAAAACTTACAATCTGCAATTGACGGGGAGCATGAAGAATGGGCTATTCTTTATAGTGAGGGAGAAAAAATAGCCCGTGAAGAAGGGTTTGATGAAGTTGCAGAAACTTTTCATCACATAATTAACTCTGAGCAGCATCATTATAACAGATACAAAAAACTTCTTGAAAATATAAAAAATGACACCGTTTTCAAAAAACCTTCAGAAGTTACCTGGATGTGCAGAAAATGCGGTTATCTCATAAAAGGTAAATCAGCACCCCAAAAGTGCCCTAATTGCCAACATCCGCAGGCTTATTTCGAAATTTTTAGTGAAAATTACTAGTTGCCATATTCATGCCAGTTATATATAATATAAAGGAATGGATAATATAAGAAAATCTTTAATAGTTGTCACTGTTTTGACATTCTTTTACGGACTTTATTACTGGGGAATTCCTGCACTGATAAATATTGAAAAAAGAATGCCGGTTATTGAGGAAAAAATCCACCAGCAGACAGGTTATAAAATTTCTGTTAAAGATCCTTATATAAAAATGGGACACACTCCTGCAATATGGTTTATGGCTGAAAATGCCGCACTGTTGAATGATGACGGTTCAAAGGCTGTTAATCTTGAACATTCGGCAATAAAAATTCATCTGCTGCCGCTTTTAACCGGCAAAATCCATATAGGAAACTTTTCAAGCGACAAAATTGATATTAATCTTACTTATACCCAAAATTCAAAACTTCAGCTCGGACAATATCCACTGGAAAATTTATCAGACCCTAAATTAACCTTAACCAAAGCTTATTTTAGAATTGGCAACTATAAAGTTAACCTGAATGATTTAAAGCAAAATAAAAAAATTCTGCTTGACGGAAGCTACCTGACAATTGATGAGTTTAAAAATAACAAAAGAATAAAGCTTTCTACTTTTGCTAAACTTATGGTAGGTAAAAAAGCCTCTGAAATTATGGCTGATGTTGACGTTAAACTTCCTATAAATAAGATTACTGAAGACCAGTTTAAAGTAAATGGACGCATTACAAATCTAAATCTGGCTGACTTTTCAGAATATGCAAAAGCCCTGCCTGACAGCAAAATAAAATCGCTTTCGGGTATAGTTAATATGGTAGCGGATACATCGGTTAAAGAAAATAAACATAAGAATATTTTTTCAAATTTAACTATTGATAATCTTGGAATAATGCAGCAAAAAGAGGCACGTTCCATATACTGCAAAAACAAGATAAATATAAAAATGGATGTAGATACAATTAAAAATGGTATAAACATCCGGAATATGAAAATTTTATCAAAAGGTATAAATATAACAATTAATGGAAAAGCAACAAAACTGGATGCCAAAACCCCGTATATCGATTTGAAGACTGCAATTGATAAATCAAGAACAGAAAGTTTTATTCCGCTGCTTCCCGGAGCAGAAAACCTTTTGGAAGAAGTAAACTTTTATGCATTAAAAAATAACTTTTTCTATGGAGATATAAATGGAAATATAAACATTAAAGGCCGTGCAGATACACCTGATGTAACCGGAAAAATTCTTGTTTCAAACGGATATTTAAATAATCCGCTTCCAAACAATACACCAAAAGCTTCTATAAAGTTAGCCTTTAACGGACAAAAAATGCTTATGGATGTAAAAGTTCCTGCTTCACATAAAGAAACCGTTCTGGTTAATGGTGATGTTGAATTATATGGGAATAAAAATGCTGATTTATATATCAAAAGTACTCCTGAAATTAATTTAAAGATTGCTCAAACTATATTAAATCCACTGCATGAGATACTTAAATTTGACCTTGGACCTGTTCCTATAATGGACTTAAGAGGTATTGGAAACATTGATTTGCATGTTACCGGCAATCGTAAAAATCCGCATGCCTGGGGCGAGTTCAATTTTAAAAATACAACCGCATCTTTTTTAGACATTCATAATATGGTATTGAAAAACGGAGCGGGTAAACTTATTTTTAATGATGAAAACACATATTTTCACACCACATCAGCCGCTTTAAACGGGAGACCTGTTAGTGTTGACGGAGAATGTACTTTAAAAGGCGTTCTTGATTTTAATGTCACGTCAAAACAGCAAGACTTAGGAGATTTAATTAAAATCATAAAAACTTCACCTATGCTTGCTGATTTACAAAAACTAATTAAACCTGTGAGCAGTGCAAAAGGCCTCTCTGATTTTACAGTTAATCTTACAGGGAATATCACTGATGTTAATGATGTGGTATTCAATAAAAATATTTTTGCAAAAGGTTCTATAGTACTCTTTTCAAATAGTTTGACAGCTCAGGGCATTACGCTTAATAATTTATCCGGCAGAATTAATTTTGAAAATCTTGACAGTAATCTTAATTTAAAGTCAAATCTGGGTAACTCTATAGTAACTATTAAAGGACAGATTAATGATAAAACAGCAGATATAAAAATTTTCTCCGATAAATTTGTGCTAAAAGACGGATTAAATCTATTAAAACTTAAGCTCCCAATGCAGGATAATATTGGACGGATACATTCAAGTTTCACAGCTAATTATAAAGGCAGTGTTAATAATATTAATCCAGCAGGCATTGACCTGCAAGGCAAAATTTATGCTGCTAAAGGTCAAAGTTTTTCTGTAAATAACGCCAGCTTTTCTATAAAAAATTCTAACTTCAAAACCTCTGTAATTTCCGGATTCTTTAAAGGGAGTCCATACTCGGTTCACATAAATGCTTCAAATATTTTGACTGATAAACAGTCTGTTAATGGCAATTTTCAAATTAAAAACTTTAATCTTAGCAATTTAAATGAATTTAATAAACACTTTAAATCAGAATTAAATAATATATCAAATTTTAATGGAACTGTAAACTTAAATTGTTATATTAAAAACAACGGCGTTTATACAGATACTGCTTTAAATAATATTAGCTTTGTATATAATCCGTTGAAAATTAAAATAAGAATACTCAGCGGACAGCTTCAATTAAGGAAAAACATTCTTAGTATAAATAAACTTAACTCTCTGGCCGGAGAGATGCCTGTATTTATTGACGGGAAAGTCTATAATATTGATTCAAAACCGGTATTAGGTCTGTATATAAATGCAAAACCATCTCAGGAATTTGTTGACCAGATTTTTAACAATAAAGCAGTTTACCCGATTAAGTTAAAGGGTGATATAAACTGTTCATCAACCATATCAGGCCCTTTAAATGCAATTAGAAATAAAACACTGCTTAAGCTGGCAGAAGGTGCCAGTATCTATTATATGGGGGCAACATTAGGCGGAAGTCCTAATATTGAAAATCAGGCTTCCAATGCCGTTAATATTACAATCGATAATACTATTTATCCAAACGGTATTTTGATAAATAATTTAAATTATGATAAATTAGTTCAATCTCAAAATAACAAATTATATACTAAAAGGCAGCTTAATGCTTCCGGCAGTATCGGATTTTTAGCAGACAATGATATAAAATTCAATAATTTTAAAGTAAAAACATTGCAGCCTACCGATGCTAAAATTTTCAATATTATCTTCCGAAAACCTTTAATGAAGCAGGGTATTTTTACCTCTGATATTACGATAAACGGCAAAGCCTCTGCTCCTGTGATTTTTGGCAAATTAAATATTACAAGCATTGATATGCCGTTATTTGATGCAACAATTAAGGATATAGCACTAGATTTTAAACGGGATAAAATTTATTTAAACTCTAAAGGAGTTGTTTTAACCAATAATCTTAACATTTCGGCAATCATGAAAAATAACCCTCACCCTCCTCTAATTTTTGAAGAAATAAAGGTTAACCTTGAGGATTTAGACCTAAATAAAATAGCAGCAACTTTCAGAGATTATGAGGCGGACAGCTCAAGAAATCCTGCAACACTTTCTAATAATGCATCGATGCCTGATATTAGCCAGATTATTATACGTAAAGCGGATATTATTGCAGACAAGATAAAAATTAAAAACCTTACGGCCTCTGATTTCAGTTCCAGAATAACATTAGATAGCAAAAAAATTCTTGAAGTCCCTGATTTCAAATTCAGCATGGCTAACGGAGAAGTAAAAGGGAATATTAATTACAATTTCAATGATAATATAGTTAAATTAGCAATGGATATTAAAAATGCAAACGCTCAAATAATTGCAGAAACTCTGTTTGATTTAAAAGGACAAATATTTGGTTCATTAACAGGAAATATAAATTTATCGTGTAAAGGGCAATCTCATGATGCTTGCATGAGCACTTTAAACGGGAACGGTTCTTTTAACGTTGAAGATGGCAGAATGCCAAAACTCGGTTCACTGGAATATTTATTAAAAGCCGGCAATCTTGTTAAAGGCGGCATAACAGGCCTTTCAATAAATGGAATAATTGATTTAATTACACCTTACAAAACAGGTGACTTTGATAGTATAAGCGGTAATATCCACATTGTTAACGGAATCGCCGATAACATTCAAATATATTCAGCAGGACAAGATTTGAACATGTTTATGAGAGGCTCTTATAACTTTACTAATTTAATTGCAGATATGCAAATTTTTGGAGCATTAACAAAGAATTTTTCGACCCTTTTCGGAAAAATCGGAAATGCATCTTTAAATACCCTGTTTAATACAATTCCGGGAATTAATGTTTCCGAAGCGCCATCTGTAATAACAGAAGATATTAAAAAGATACCAAATGTAGAACATAATGCTTCAAGAATGTTCACCGTCGATATTTATGGTGATATTAACGGCGATAATTATGTAAGAAGTTTCAGGTGGATTAAGTAAGATTATTTCTTTTCATTTGAATAATCTGCTGTTCCTGGGAATTGATCGGAACCAGTTGTCTTTCTGGTAATCCAATACTGAATTTTAGGAATTATTGTAGAAAGGAATAATGCCGAAATAGCAAATCCTGTTCCCCAGTTTATTGAATTTTTCAGCATATTATTTTTATAAGCTTTATCTAATAAATCCAAGCTTATATCACTCTTCTGTATTTTTGCTTTATCAATAATGCCTTTTACATATTTAGCAACATTTTCTACTATTTCATCAAGATCTTTTTGCGCAATATATCTGAACGGATTTTTATGATTTGCCATGCCGTTTTTGTCAACACCTTTTGAAACAGTAAACAGATTATCCCAAAATTCAGGTCTATTTAATTCGCCACCTTTAAATATTGCCCTGACCTGACTTTCAGAAAGCATTGAAACCCCTTCAATCTGAGGCTGCAGTTTTGACATTCTTTGGGCTACATCAGAATATTTTGCATAATCTTCCGGACTAAATTCCTGTTTTAGTTTCTTCAGGAATTTATCAAGTGTAATTGAGCCATCTTGAAGTTCTTTTTCAAATTTGATCATTTCCTTGGTCACATCCATATGGCCCAGCATAATTTGTGCGAATTCGTGCCATACAATTGATAATGTTTTGGTCTTAGTATCGTGGTGGCCGGTTGTTTCTAGGACATCTTTCATATAGTCAGTAACCTGTTTGGCATTGACAGGGTTTAATCTTGTCGGTCTGCGGTGTTCCAACAAGTTCAGGG
The DNA here is from genome assembly GCA_947857085.1 of Candidatus Gastranaerophilales bacterium. Classification (GTDB taxonomy): domain Bacteria; phylum Cyanobacteriota; class Vampirovibrionia; order Gastranaerophilales; family Gastranaerophilaceae; genus SIG32. Next base: position 6,254 of record CANUDF010000026.1, read on the forward strand.
CCTTATTAATTAATGGCATACTAAACATATAGAAGAAAATTGAAGATAAATCACGCCATACTATTTCAATACGCTCATGGATGTTTCTGGCACTGTATGCACGACCGCCTGAAATACCGACATCGGTTGATAACAATTGATAGGTTGTATCATTTTCAAATTTATGTGCAAGGTTTAATACTGTTTGCGCAATATCGCCTTTAAATGAAGGATTCTTGTTTGCTTTTTGCTTGTCTTTGCTTGAATTATTTATAAATTGCTGCATTGCAACATATAAAACTGTGTTTTTAGATTCATTATCATTTGTATTATTATCTTTATCGGCTTTTATATGATATGCCCGCGTGATTGCCTGATTTATTTTCGGAACAACGAAACCTACCAAACCGTTCGCAAGTATAATACTTGTAGAAATCTTTAAAGCTTTAAAAGCTGCTATTTTAGTTTTTGAAATTTTCTTTCCGCTCTCTCTTACACTTTGCATATAATTTAATAAAGGATTGCGTACTGCATCTTTTCCGGCATCAAAATCTGTATTTTTTATACCCATCAGATGCCCGAGAAGAAAATCATTTATATGATTAAATACTTTGACTCCGGCAAACCAGAATCCAGCACCAATAGCCTCTTCTGTTAATCTCTCCCTTGCTTCATCAAATCCGCCGCGCCTATGAGCCTGAATTGTTCTTCCGCCAGTTACAAATGATTCCAGAAGGATGAGCGGAGCTAATCCTCTAAGTTCCATACCTCTTACAAATCTTTGAGCATATGTAAAGTCTTTTATTGTTTGTGATTTTATAGGGGGAATACTACTCATAATTTACACACAATTCTATGATATTATTTTTTAAATCATAGCAAAATATTTTTTTGCCGTTTGCACATACCCTTTTAATAAATTGTTACATGAGTAGTTTAACATAAACAATTAAGTTATGTAAAATTTAACTATATTTTCTTTAGATTTAAGGCAATAGTTTTTTTTACATGTTTTTGCTATATTAAAATTGAAGGTGAGTTTCTATGAATATAAATACAGTAGATTTAAATAGACCCCAAAAATTCAGCAAACTGAATACATTCCCGCAAAAACAACCCCAGTTTAAAGGACAAAAAAAAGAAGCTCCTGCGGGTATAAAAATGGCTGCGGCATTAAGCTCTCTTGCAGGTACAGGCCTTGCGCTGGGATTGGTTGCCAAACGGCAAGGATTTTCTTTAAATCCTAATGTTATAAGAAAAACACCTGTCAAAGATTGGGCAATTTTTAGAATTGCAGAAAGAAAAAAACCTGATAAAAAACTTCTTGAAATAGAAGAAAAAGAAATATTAACTTTAGCCGGCGGTTCAATTATCGGCGGGCTGACCGGCGGAACAATAGTTGATAGTAAAAATATTAAATCTAAATTCAGAGAAACCCTAACCCAAAGTATTGGAAATATTCTAATTCCTGTCGGATTTGTAGGGGGAACTTCAAGAATTTATAGAAAATTTGAAAAACAAATTAAAAATTCAATGCCTCAGTTTATAACAAAAGGCAAAAAGCCATTGAAATATTTTAACAAATTTGTTAAAAATATTCCGGCGATAGGTATAACAGGGGCTGCACTTGCTGCCGGTATTTATACAGGAAGTAAGGTAACCAACTTTATCAACGGAAAATTCTTTGGTCAAAAAAATGAAAGAAAGATTAAATCAGCAGATTTAGCTCCGCATGTTGATGATTTATGTCTGGCTGTAACACTTATGGGATCTAAAAACTCTCCTGTTGCAAGTGCTATTTCAAAAACAGTACCTCTATTTTTGGCTGTTCCAGGATATCAAATAGGCAAGGCTCAAGAGAATTAATCCTCTTTCTCTTTAAGAACTCCTGAGTAGTACTTTAATTTATCTAAAACTGGCTGGCATTTATTATAAATATCTGTTTTGAAGTCTTCATCATAATTATGTTCTTTGACTTCCATATCAATTTTAGCCTGCAAAGCTTGATGTAATAGTTCCGGTATATTAAGCGCTGTCGGGTTATCACTTGATAAATTCTCATAATATTTATCAATATAATCCGGAGAAATACGAGCTTTCCAATTTGTATCATTTTTAGTGTTTGGGACATTGTATATTATATCAGTTATGCCAAGCAAATCGTCAAATGATATTTGAAACTTAGGCGTTGTCAATAATTCAGCAAATTTAGCCATTACTATAGCCTTATCATCTTTATTGTATAAGTCAATAAGATTTTGCCGAATCAAATCAATGTCTTTACGGGAATCGTCCATGTTTAAATATCCGGCTAGATATTCCGGCTGCCAAGGCTCTTGATTTCTGGTATATTCTACACTCCTTCCATCATTAAGCAAAGATGTTCTTCTAAGATAAGTCATCGCTGGAGGTGTATCATGACTCCCGATTATAAACCAATTATCAGGTTCTGATTTTTTAATATTTTCAGACTTTACCCAATCTATATTTGTCAGCCTTGGAAGTTTCTCTTCCGCATATATCATTTTAAAACGGGACGGCCAGGAGCAGTGATCTTCCCATACAGGAAGTTCCTTATCAATACCATGCTCTTTAAATGCGGGAAGAACCAGATGTTCTATAAGTTTTGTATAGTCCCAGTATAAATCGTACTCCAAATTAGGATTTTCAGGATCTTTTAATTCAGAAATATATTTTTCATTATTTTTATTTTTAAATTGCGGAGGGTTGGTTAAAAATTCCTCATCTTCTGCATCTTTTAGCAGCAAATACGGCTCAATAAGTCCCATTACATGGTCAACTCTGATATTTTCACAGTATTCAAGTGCAAAATCTATTTTTTCTTTTAAAAATTTGCCACCTGTGTTTAATTCATATTTTTCATTCAAAAAAATTTTCTTAGGATCAATAACCGGAATATGCCATCTCTGAGATTGTCCGCTCCATTCATAGGCTCCCATTTCCCAATCTTTTAAAAATACATCTTCATATCGCCAAGCATCCATTTTGGAACAGCCTACCAGCAGGTCATTTATATATTTAAAATTATTTTCATTTCGCCACTTTTTATGTTCTTTTATTTGTTTATTAGCAATAAATTGTTCAAATTTATATTGCTGAACAGCATCATAATTTGCCCTGTAAATTTTATCAAAACGAAGTTCTGCATCAGGATTTCCTTTTCTTATATCGGTTATAAGAGTTCTGTCAGCTTTATTCTTCCATTTTGTATAGTCATCTGTTCTATATTGCTTTGATAAAACTTTAAAGATTCCCTCCTCAGTTAAACGGCTGTCATGTTTTTCCAAAAACTCCATAAATTCTTTATTTAATTTAGCTGCAAAAGGCTGTCCCATTTCATGTTTTATTTCAAATCGCCGGTAGGCCTCTTTTAAAGCCTCGCTATAAATCTTTTCCGCTTTGTCAAAATCTGAAACAGTATAATTTTTATCCGTTATTTCCGGTAATGGTGCAAGTCTTTCATAAGTTTTCTTTGAAAGTAAATAGCCGTATTTTTCACTTGCAAGTTCACCTAAATCAATAAATAATCTGTTTTGTGCAAAAGCTGAAGAATTATACGGGGATATAGAACCTTTCTGCAATTCACCGCCAGGTCCTAATTGTATATTATTAAACCCGAATACAGACAAAAATTTTATATATTCTTTTGCAGCTGTACCATAAGGAGAACCGACAAATGTATCTCTGTGATACGCAGGGAAACAGGAACCATGAGTAATTACAGCACGCTCTTTTCCACCTGTTATATCAAACGCCTTATTTGAAACTTCTTTTAAATCTGCTTGTTCAGACTTTGTCAAATGCCGTTGAAAATTTATATTATATCCTTTTATCCCTGATACCTGCATATTATATTAATATTCAAAAATAGTTTTTTTTGCTATACCTCTCCCAAGATTTCAATTTTATAATTACAGCCTATTTCTTCATTAGCAAGTACAACTATGTTATTTATATATAACGATAAAAGTCCGAAAAATAATTGCCTGTAATCCATTGGGACAATAAGTTTTGGACAGTTAATTCCTAACTTCTTAGAGTTTTTAATTATTCTGCCGGCTATACTTTCGGCAAAATCACCGTCAATTTTGACAACAGAATCTTCTCCGTCTTCGCAGTTTACCAGAATTTCTTCAAAAGTTTTATCTGACAACTCAAACGCACTTATAGAACCGTCTTCGTTTTCATATTTTCTGCAAATTCTGCTTGATAAAGCTAAACGTATTTTTTTAAGCAAGTCTGCTTTAAAGCTATCTTCTGCATAATCATTGATTTTTTCAAAGATATATACCAAGTCCTTGATTGAAACATTTTCTCTTATAAGACTTGTCAATATAAATCTTAAATCAGATAAAGATATTAAATCAGGTATAACATTTTCAACTAAAGACGGGTTGTAATTATTAACAACCTCAATATATTTATCTAAATCATCATAATCCAGTAAATCATCCACATATTTTACCGCTACATATTCCAGAGCTCTGGCAATATATTCAGACCCCATTAATCCATGGTACCAGAAGTCTTTTGTTTTAGATTTCTCTATCCATACAATTTTTCGTCCTGTTATCTTATCAACGCCGTAAATAGAGTTTTTAATCTTTTTTTCCAGTTTGAGTTCGTCAGTAAAGAACATTAAATAATTCGGATATATCATTGTTCTAAATACATCCATCCCCCGCACTTTTATAGAAAATTCAAAAGGATTGAGACTTTCGTCGTCCTGAAAAATAATTTTTGGAATTACATATCCAAGTTCTTCTGTAAGTTTTAATCTTGATTTGACAGTTTCAGCAATTAGTTCCTCTTCCTGAGAATCTCTGTCTGAATCAACATAACCCAAAAGTTCTTCACTTAAATTTATAACCAGTTTTTCTTCTCCGAGTTTTGAATACATTACATCCGGAGATGTTGCCTTTGCCAGCTTATCTTTCAGTTCGTCAAGTTCTTTTAAACCGGCAGATATTTTATCGTTTAATTTTTTTCTATTTGAAGACGCCGGGTCTGCTCCGTCTAATTCCAATTTAATTTTTGCAATTTTATCTTTTTGATGTCTTATTTTTGACTGTATTTCAAGACAATTTTCATAAGGTGTAAGTTTAGGAGAGAGCATTTTTTCCATCTGGCTTTTGAATGTAGAAATATTTATTACATCTGCATTAGCACCATCTCCGGCAGATTTTGCCTCAGTCATAAAAATACAGTTATAAACAAATCCCTCATCGGATTCAACTTCCTGCATACTGTATAATTCCCAGCCATTCATTGACATTTCATTAAGCAGGTTTTGTAAATCCTGAACATTTTCTCCTGAACACGTTTTAACAACGTACTGCATTCTGTTCTTGTTATACATAGTTTTATCCCTTATTTTCTATCGTTATCAATAAGAATTTTCAAAGCTTCGATTGCTGTTTTAATTGCCGTTTCAGTATCATGGACAACAGGATTTTCTAAATTTTGCTTTTCTCTTTCCTGATTTGCAACCGTCAAAAATACAGACCCCATTTTTACTCTCAAATAACTTGCTACAACAAATAATGCAGCAGATTCCATTTCAGATGCGAGACAACCTAAGCGTTTCCATGCCTCCCATTTGTTATTCAGTTCATAATTAACCGGCATTCTATCAGGATTATGCTGGCCGTAAAATGAATCTTTACACTGCACTATACCTGTATGAAAATTATAACCCAAAGTTTTTGCGGCAGTTACCAGTGAATTTATTACATCAAGATTAGCAACGGCAGGAAATTCAACAGGTGCATACTCTTTGCTGGTTCCTTCCATTCTAATAGCACCTGTTGCAATAACCACATCACCGCCTTTAACATTGATATCCACACCGCCACAGGTTCCTACCCTGATAAAAGTTTCAGCACCAACATTTACAAGTTCTTCTAAAGCGATTGCTGCTGACGCTCCGCCTATGCCGGTTGAAGTTACACTGACTTTTTCACCATTTAGATAGCCTGTATAGGTTGTATATTCTCTGTTATCAGCTATTAACTTTGCATCCTCGAAATATTCAGCAATTTTTTTACAACGTTTCGGATCTCCGGGCAAAATAACATATTTCCCGACATCTCCTGATTTTAAACCTATATGGTATTGTCTGCCGTCTGCTGAATAGTTCATATATGCTCCTTTAATTATTAGTATTTACCATTTTTTAATTTTTGGATTACTAAATCACTAACATCCAAACCGCCTACAAACATTACTCTGTAGTCTAAAATAGCATCAAGCTTTTGCTCAACCATTACGTCTTTTGTTGCAGCCTGAATTTTTTTGTAAATCTGTTCTTCTTTAGCCATTTTTAACTTTATATATGCTTCCTCTTTAGCTTTAAATTCACGTGCTGTTGCATCTTCAAAGTTTTTCTTTTTTAATGGTGTGTCTAATGACTTGTATTGTTTTTCTTTATCAACCATGTATTGCTGAAGTTCTAAACCTTTTGCGTCAACTTCTTTAACAGCTTGTTTTGCAAAAGAATAGTTTTCCTGCACTTTCTGATAGTTAATAAATCCAACACCAGCAGCTTCAGCTTTAAGTGTGAATGCTGCAAAAACCGCTAATAATGCAGTTAACATTGCTAATTTCATTTTTTTCATTAAATAATCCTCCTTATTAATACATTAAATCGCCAACACCAAATGTAAAGTATCCGTTTTTAGACCCGTTGTCGCCAGGATTTGTAAGCGGAATACCGTAGTCAATTGACAATGGTCCCATTCCCGGAATATACAATTTTATACCGACACCTGCCGATACTGCATACAAAGGTCTATCATATAATTTATCAGAAATTGTTGTATCAAATATTTTACCTGCATCTAAGAATGCTGTCAATCTTACATTATTAAGAAATTTAATTCTGGTTCTGTCAACAAAAGGAATAGGTGTTGCAAATTCGGCGGAACCCATTACAAATGCGTTACCGGTACCAACACCGCTCATTTTGAAACCTCTTATAGTATACGGGCCGCCTAAACGGTATGCCATAACCTCAGGCATATTATCACCGTGAATTTTTCCGCCGGCTTTAGCTGTGAATGATAATGATGACTTTTTACCAACAGGAATATATTGTTTTATCATACCAGTTAATTTACCATGTGTTTTATCAAATCCGTCTAAACCGATTTCTTCATCAAATCTGATACTTGCCAATGTACCATGTCTTGTTACAGTTGCTGAATCTCTTGTGTCATAAATTAAAGCCGGACTTAATGACATAAATAATCCGCCTTCAAGTTGTTTTGCACGCTCGCTTATTGGAACGCTATACTTGTTATATAGACTTGCAATTTTATTAAAATCACCTTCTCTTACGTTAATGTTTTCAACACCTAAAGAAAAAGTTGCTGTTGCATGCTTATTGCTCTTAATTCTATGGGCAACTGTAACCTCTCCGCCTATTCTTTGTTCAATTGCCAAAGGAACCTGATAGCTGCCGAAATCTCTGAAAAATACTTTTGACATCAAGGAATTATCTGAGTTAAAAAAGTATGGTTCAAAAAAGCTTAATTCAGCTTGAATATTCATGTGGTCTTTAACAGAAGCGTCATTAAGCATTACACCGGTACCAACCAAGCCATTCAACGCTAATCTCTGGTTTCTGCCTCTAAAGTTATTATCAGCTATACCAAGAGAGCCGAACACACCTGTTACAGTATCCAAGCCGCCGCCGACTGAAATACTTGCAGTTCTCTGTTCTTCAACTCTTATAGTTACATCGTATAAATCCGGATCTTCTTCTGTAGGTTCGATTTCTCTTGTTACATCTTTGAACGCCTGTGAGGCATAAAGCCTTACAAGGTCTTCTTTCAAAACATTTTCATTATATATGGTTCCAGGTTCTGTAAGAACATTACGTTCAATAACATAACTTTTGGTCTTTTCATTACCCTGAATTAAAATTTTGTTAATTGTACCTTCTTTAATGTTAATATTTATTGTCCCGTCAGGATCATCTGTTACGGACTCAACACGGGCTAATATATAACCTTTTGCAGAATAAACATTTTGAATATCATATATAGCCTGATTAATTTGTGCAACATTTTGAGGTTTGCCTTTCATTGGCAAAAGGCAATTCAGTATTTCTTCTGTAGGAACAACTGTATTTCCTTCTATTGTAAAATCTTTTACCGGCAGGTTTTCTTCCAGGATAATCTTTAAAGTAACCGTTCCGTCAGGATTGCTGACAGGAATAGCTTTCATATTTTCTGAAAAATAACCCAGCTGATAAATTGCTCTCAAATCTGTTTGAACAATATCCCGATTGTACACAGACCCTTTTTGAAGAGTCATTTTTTCCAAAATATCTGCAGGATTTAAAGCATTAACACCATATAATTCAATATCTTTTACAATTTTTTCATCTTTATTTAGAGTTTTTTCAGGAGAAGTTTCAGCATGGAGTTCTGCAGGTTCGGTTTCTTTTACTGAAGGTGTTTCTTCTTTTACTTCCTGAACCTCCTGAACATCCGGATCTATGCTTTTGCGCCCCCAAAAATCACCAAAAGCAAAAGCATTAAGGGGGAATGCCATTAACAACAAAAATGTAATTATTAATTTATAAGATTTTTTATATAAAAGCAAGAATCCGGATTCCTTAAAACTTCTACTATCCTCTCTAAAATTATATCACAAATCCTCAAAAAAACAAAGAAAAATCATACATTTACATGGCTTTTTTAAGTTTCTAAAATTTGCTTATAAATTTCATTCTTATTCAAATTATAAAGCTCTGATAAAATTATCGAAATTTCCTTTGCTTTAAAATTTTTGTTCTTCAGGATTTTAATTTTTTCTTTAACATCAACATTTACAAAATTTTCATCTCTTGAGATAAATCCGACAATTTCACCTTTTAAAACATTCTTTCTGAAATGCGAAATTACATCATTTACATTGCCTTGAAGCACTTCCTCAAAAATTTTTGTCAATTCGCGTCCAACTGCAACCTTGCAATCAGGACGAAGTTCCCTGATAATTTCCAGAGTTTTCATAAGCCTGTTTGGTGATTCATAAAAAACAATGTCAGAATAACGGTAATTATTTAAAATATTTTCTATTTGAGCCTGCGTTTTTGGAAGAAAGCCGACAAATACAAATTCTTCATCCTTTCTTGATATCTGTGAAAGCAGTGTGACAGCAGCATTTGCTCCCGGCAGTGCTGTAACGCTTATATTATGCTTCCGAAGTTCTTGAACAATTACAGCTCCCGGATCGCAAATTAAAGGCGTTCCGGCATCCGATACAAGAGCAATTCTTTTACCCTCGTTTATAAAGTTTAAGAACAAATTTATTCGTTCCTTTTCGTTAAATTTATGATAAGAAACGCATTTGGTTTTTATATCGAAATGGTTAAGAAGTTTTTGGGTAACACGCATATCCTCGCAGGCAATAATATCAACCATTTTTAATACATCTATTGCTCGGTTTGTTATATCTCCGAGGTTACCAATTGGTGTCGGAACAATATAAAAATCATATTCTTTCATATAAAAAGTTTAACACAAATATCATAATTTTAACGGATAATCGTCCTTAAACTCCCAATTATCAAAGAAAAGTAATTGTGAACAATATGCACCGTTTAAATCTCTGCATAATTTCAAGATATTATCTCTGTCATTCATATCCAATGTAAATTCTTCGCTGTCTTCATCTATTAGACCGGTATATATATAAGGCGTAAATTTTCCGGTCTTAAAGAAAATTAAAAATTGAAATATGTCCCTGCCGCTCTTATTGGGTTCCTGTTTTCCATTGACATCAAAATGAAAGTCTACAGCAGCATCTGATGACCGAATCATTAAACTTGAGCCGTCTTGAAAATATAATGTATAGGTCTGCTGTGGATGCTTTACACCATCATAAGAAACATAATAATCACAGGATTCTGCTGACATTGTTTTTATATAAGGAGCAAAATATATACCCCAAAACTTCTTTAGTTCTTCTTTAGATCCTGACATTCCTTCGCCGGTCCAAGATCGTTCAGGATAAGCCCAAGAAATTGTGTTTCCGTTTTCGATCGTTGAAAGCTGGATTGCCTGATTCATCAAGCTATAAATTTTTTTATCTTTGTCGAGTATTCTTTCTTTTTATAATTACTTATCAGTGTTGGGATTGTCATTGCCGCAACAATACCAATGATACCAAGTGTGATTAAAATTTCAGCAAGGGTAAAGCCTTTTTTCTTCATACATCTCCTTTCAAATTAAATATCTTGCATTTTACAATGTATTTATTGTTTTAAACAAATTATATATTGTAGAATGTTTTTAGTCAAGTACATACAATTAGGATATGCAAAAAGAGAAAATACTTCTTGAGTTTGGACGTAATCTTAAGGCTGAACGTAACCGTGCCGGACTTTCACAGGAAAAACTTGCTGAAAAAATCGGATTATCCTATGGTCAGGTTATAGGCACAATTGAACGCGGTGAGGTAAATACAAGCCTTACTACAATAATTGCAATTATGAACGCACTTAATATTGATTTTGAAAAACTTTTTAATCGGCACGGAAAAGATTTTTAATTAAATATATATTCAAATCTGCCTTTCAGATTGTCAAGAATTTCTTTATAATCGATTGATACAGGTGTTGGTTTTGAAGTTGATATTACATCTAAAAAAACTTTAGCATGCAAAGGTTTTTTATTATCAAGAAAATAAACACTTTCGGCAACATCTCGTCTTGCAGGCACTATTAAACCGCTGGCAGAAAATTTTTCAATACTTTCTTTTGATGATAAAAAGTCAACTAACTTTCTAGCCTCGATTTTATGTTTTGAAGTTCTGGCAATAGCCCAGCCGGAAGCATCCATTGGCACTATACTTCCTGCGTCACCTGTTGGAAAAGGTGCAACATCCCAATCAAAGGAAGCCTCTTCTCTATATTTAGGTACGAGCCATCTTCCTGAAAGCTGCATTGCAAGTTTTCCCTGTAAGAACATCTGAGCCATTGTAGCGCTGGCACTTTCTTCCTTAAGCGGAGCAACATGATACTTTTTTCTTAAATCTGCATAGAATTGCAGCCCTTTTTGGCTTGCTTCATCATTAATGATTAATCTTGATAAATCATCCGATAAAATTCCGCCGCCTTCACTCATCAAATATGGAAGATAAAACAATGTATCTTCTTCAAAGCTTATACCAAAAATTCCATCTCCTGTAAGCCTCTGCGCTGTCACCAGAAATTCATCGAAAGTCCAGTCATTTTTTGGATATGCAGCCTTTTTTTCATCAAAAATATTTTTATTATAATAAATTACAAGATTTGAAACATCGCGGGGAACTGCATAAAGTATATTTCCCCAAGATAATGACTTCAACGCTTTTTCATAAAAATTAGTATCTGCCTGCAAAGGCTCTAGTAATCCTGCACTTGCATATATAGGAAGATAATGATTATTTATAAAAATAACATCAGGAGCTGTATTAGATGCAAAAAGAAGATGAATTTTCTGAAAATAATTCTGAGGAATATGCATGAAATCCACTTTCAAACCTGGATTTTCTTTTTCAAATTCATATATAATAGGTTTTAAAATATCAACTTCAGACTTTGAGCCCCAGCTTGCAAACTGGATAACAGTTCGTTTATCAGTTTTACCTGAATGCAACGGCATAAAAAAACAAAGGAAAATCCCTCCTAATACCACTAAACTTATAAAAACTTTTTTAATCATTTATACTCCCGCAGCAAAGTTCTTATAATTCTATCAGTACGCCCATTTTTGTTTCATCAACATCAACAAGCGATTTAAAACTTCCGGCTTTTACCATATAAACGTTTTCATTGTCTAATCTAACCTGAAGTTTTTCTACATTTTCATCAAATTTTTTGAGTACAAAAATTTCTTCTTTCACTCTGCCAACTAAAGCCGTAACACCATCAAGCTTTACAAGATAGAAACCTCTGTTTTCGTCTATATTGTAACCGGATTTGACAATCAGTCCGTTCATATATTCTTCGTTATTACTTTTCTTTGCAATAGGATTAGATTTTCTTGAAACTCTTGCCTCAGCAGCCTTTTTCACGTTCATTGACGGCTTAACCTGTGCTAAGCTTGCGGCTACCTTTTGTGACAAAATTTCATTAGGATTTGACATTTTTCTGGCCTGTTCTTTATCTAATAAGTTGAAATATTCATCTATGGAGGACATTAGATAATTCTGTTCTTTTTCTATCATTTCAACATCTTTATTATCTTTCTCAAGATAACGATTTCCTGTTTTAATTAAATCAGAAACTTTTAAATTTGCATTCTGGAAACTGCGGGAACTTGCGTTAAGATTGTTTTCCTGAAGTTTTACAAATCTTCCTTCTTTTGCTTTCGGCAATGATGGCAATGTTTTCTTAACTTTATTCCTGTTAGATTTTAATAGTGAAGCAGGTTTAGCAAATGCTTTTAATTTTACAGTATTAATCTCTTTTTGTATTATCTCATCTTCTGATTTAACTTCTGATTCTTGTTCTTCTGTTATATCAATTTGATGAGGTTCATATAATTCAGAGGTTTTAGATAATGTATTTTCAAGCTCAAGACGTTTTTTATCTATATCGTTTAACGGTTCATCTGTTTTTATAAAATTATACTTACGATTTTTAATGACACCTTTTGATTCTTCAACAAACTTTTGATATCTTTCCTGCCAGTTCAATTCAGTGTCATTAATAATATCGTCATAATTTTCTTGAACATGCGGTCTTTCTGCTAAATTTTCAGCAAAAGAGGCTTTTAAAACATTTGACTTTTGAATTGAATTTCTTATCATTTTAGCCAATAAATACAGTCCTAAAAGGGGTAAAACAACAACGGCCCAGCCTGCATGACGATGCTTTTTTGCCGGCTGCGTTTTAGATATTTTTTCTATATTTTCAACCTCTTTTATATCAAGATTATTTGATATTTTTGAAGAGACTACCGGTTCAATTTTATTTGTTTTTACTTCAGGTATTTTTGTCGGAGTAGTATCAGTTATTTCTTTATCTGGACTTTTTGATAATTTATTAGATGGCTTATTTTCAACTTTTTTAATTATATTTTGAACATTTGCAGCAGCTTTGCCTGTAGTTATAGTAGTTTTTGGAAGTTCTTTTTTAGGTTCAACAGGGGCAACTGTTTGCTTAGGATGAGTTTTTACCTGAGCTATCAATGCTTTAGCCTCTTTTTCTTCCTGAGAAAGCGGCACTGCCTTTTGCATATGAGTTTTTATTGTAAGCGGTCTTTTAGTTATTAATGTTATTTTTGTATAACCGCTCATACCGTCATCAACGTTTTTCACGTCAATATCTGTGATGATATCTTTAACCGCACTAAGATCCGGGGCTGACGTTGTTTTTCCTGCAACATTTGGCATAAGAATAACGTATTTATTATTTGATTTACGCGTTACCATTGCATTACCGGAGGTGCCGGTTGTATAAAACGTTAAATCAACGGCACTGTCAGATGTTTTTTTAACATCAATCTGCGTAAGATTTGAAGCATTTGCGGATACAAAAGTTAAACATATCAATGCTGCTGTTAATATACTTTTTTTATTTATCATCACGTTTCCGATAAGTTACACTTCACTACTAACTATTATATATAATAACCTATGAAAAAAAAATTTGCTAGTTTCTTAATAATTTGATACCTTTTATGGTATAATTTTTTTATGAAAAGCGGATTTACAACAATAATAGGTCGTCCTAATGTAGGCAAGTCAACACTTTTAAACCAGATACTCGGGCAAAAAATTGTTATTGCAACAGATAAAGCACAAACAACAAGAAAAAGAATTAAAGGGATATTAACAACCAATGAGGGTCAAATAATTTTTATTGACACACCAGGCGTTCACAAACCTTTAAATAAACTCGGGGAATTTCTGCTTGACGAAGCCAAAATATCAATACCTGACGCGGATTTAATTCTGTTTCTTGTAGACGGTACAGAACCCGCAGGCAAGGGCGACAAATGGATTGCGCAAAATCTTTTGCAAACCAATATCCCTATTATTATCGTTATGAACAAAGTTGATAAGATAAAAAACATTAACAAAGTCGAAGAAAACCTTTTGACTTATAAAATGCTTTTCAATCAAAATCTTCCGATTGTAAGGATTTCTGCAAAAACAGGCAGAAATATTGAGACTTTAATAAAAAATATCTACAAAAAACTTCCGGAAGGCGCTCCGTTATATCCTGAAGATGTCATAACCGAAGAAACTATGAGAGATGTAACAGAAGAAATTATAAGAGAAAAAATTCTTTTAAACACCTCTGATGAAATTCCGCATTCGGTTGCTGTTAAAGTAGAAAATTACTTTGAACAAGAAGAAATAGACAAAATTTACGCATCTATATACTGTGAAACAAAAAGCCAGAAAGGTATTTTAATCGGAAAAGGCGGAAGTATGCTGAAAAAAATTGGTACAGAAGCACGAAAAGAACTTGAAACTATTGCAGATAAAAAAGTTTATTTGGAGTTAAGCGTAAAAGTTGAAAAAGATTGGCGTAAAAAATTATCAACCTTAAAATCTTTCGGATATGACTCCGAAACCTGATTTTTTTCTTTCTTGCTGTCAGCCATGCAGCCGGCAACCATTTTATCCCTTACCCACACAGCTATTGCAGAAGCAAATCCTGACAGTAAAGCACTTAATATATATCCAGAGAAAGAGCCGAAATAAACTGTCTTGAGATGTTTTAAATTTGCGGCATCTAATCCTTTTTTTGCTAATTTTATCCCCTTAACACTTGCCAAACCTTCTTCAGCAATCAATGGAATGAAACATCCGGCTGTCAATATACCGCAATTATTTTTTATAAATGTTGTTACCTTATCAAATTTATTTACAGGTTTTCCCTCTTTTTTATTTTTTATCAGTCCTGTACACAAAATTGCAGGTACAAGATAGTCTAAAGGCGGATTTTTAATTTTTGATAAAAATTTGCCAAGGCCTCTCCCTTTATGATTTAAAGCATGCCCTAATTCATGAAAGGTTACAGCACCCAATTTATCTTTATTTACCAAGACAGTTGAAAATGTTTTTAGATGACAAGCGTTCTCTCCATTTGCAATCATCTTTAAAAGATCATTAAAAGTATATTTATTTTTACCTAAAATTTTATTAATCAATTCCAAAATTTTAATGCGCAATCCGTTTTTAGGTTTTACTTTTGAAAAAAGTTCTTTTTTTACTTGTTCAATATTAGATTCATTCAAATCTAATAAAAAAATTCCTTTATCTTTCAACGAAGACTTTTCGTACATATTGAATGCACAATCTGCAATATCTTTGTCGTATTTTATATGATTGTTTAAAACCTTTGTATATGTTTTCAAAGGCTTTTCTAAAATTTTACGGGAGAATTGTCTGGCCGCATAACCGGTTGCAACTCCTACACCTGCATATAAACTATTTTTCTTTTCCATATAAAGCCTAAAACACGTAAAAATAAAATTTGCCAGCTAGGCAGGGAAACGGCTTATTTCCTGAAGATAATGTTCAAGCGCCATATATCCGTTGTAAATTTCATTAGATATGCTTGCATATCTGCTTGCATCTAAAAACTTTAGTTCTTTTACACGGATTTCTAATAAGGCTTCCGCATCCTCTTTTAAATTTTCATCAGCAGCCCATTTTTGAAGCAGAGCAAGCTCCTCGTACATTTGTTTCATTGTTGTGAATTCTAAAGTATTAAAGTCATATTTTTTTAAAAGAGCTTTTTCTACATTTGAAATTCTGCTCATTACGGCCTGAAACTTAAAAACTTTTTTAATTATCACGTAATTATCAGCAAGTTTTCTGTGATAATACGGAATAGTATTGCGAGCCAAAAGCGCCGCATAAGAACGCGACGTAAAAATATCGGATTCGTTTGAAAACGTACTTTTTGAAGTTAAGTCAAAATTCGATTTTTTGTCAAGAATGTTTTCCAGCATTCGACCTCCGCATTTTGATAATAAAATAATAATATGTATTTGTCATGCCATGACAAAATATTTTTTACATAAATTAAAAAAGCCGGTACTCAAGTACCGGCTTTTATTATTTTTATTGATTTTTAATTTTCTAACTGCTGCATAATTTCAAAAGGTTTTTCCGCAACTTTCATTGTTTCACGGTCAATTATACCTCTTTTTAATTCTGTAAATGTAGCTTTTTTAGAATTAAACATTTTCTTTAAAAATTCATAAGAAACTTTCGGGTCGCATTTGTCTCCGCAGGTAAATAAATCTACTGCTGCATATCCTAATTCCGGCCAGGTATGAATAGCCAGATGGCTTTCTGAAATAATTACTACGCCTGATACGCCGTAAGGATTAAACATATGGAAACATTTTTGGACAATAGTTGCACCACATTCAAGTGCGGCATCCACCATATATTTTTCTACTTTGTCTAAACTGTTTAATGTGTTTGGATCACATTCAAAAAATTCTGCTAATACGTGCTGTCCTAAGTGGATCTCTTCAATTCCGCTTTCATTGAACGCTGTAAAAGGTGAAGTTACTGCCAATTCATGTGCCTCCTATAAATGTATATTTACTACTACTTTGCTATAACATATTACAATAAAAATCCGAAAATTTGTAAAATTTACACTTTTTATTAAAAAAATATTTTTTTGCTTATAAAAAAATATAGCTGAAATTCAGAAATATTGTACTGTTCAGGTGTACTATTTTTGTTAAGAATTATTAACCTTGTAACAGTAATTTTTAAAATTTTGTTATAAAATCTAAATATGAATAAAATACTTGTTATTGATGACGATTTGGCAATAAATGAACTTATAAAAGTCAACCTTGAGCTTGCGGGATATAAAGTGTTTCAGGCATTTGACGGAACAACAGGTTTTGCACTATGCAAACAGGAACTTCCTTCCGTTGTTGTGCTTGATGTTATGATGCCTGAGGTTGACGGTTTTACGGTTGCTCAAAGAATCCGTAAAAATGAGGATACAAAAAATATACCTATCATTATGCTAACGGCATTATCCCAGTTAAACGATAAAGTTAACGGGTTTAATATAGGTGTTGATGACTACCTTGTAAAGCCTTTTGAAATGGAGGAGCTTCATGTAAGAATAAGGGCACTTCTAAAACGTTCGCATCAGATTCCCGAATCTGCTTCAACAAGAGAACTTTTGGCTTTAGGCGATATAACATTAATGCCTGAAACTTATTCGGTAAAAATAAAAGACAAACAGACTAAACTAACCCCTATAGAATTTGATATTTTTAATTTATTATTTCAAAACCATGGCAACATGGTTTCATCTGCACAACTGCTGAAAGATATTTGGGGATATTCCCCTGATGATGACATTGAAACTATCCGTGTACATATAAGACATTTGAGAGCTAAGTTAGACAAAATTTCTGGTGGCAAAAAATATATCGAAACTATTTACGGTGGCGGTTATAAATTAGTGTTGTAAGGAGGTATTAATGTTAAAACTTAGTGAAATAAAATTCGCAGATGCAACTGCTAAAGACATAGCTTGTGCATTGAATTTTGCAATGAAAAAATCTAAAAAGACAGCACAAGTTCTTACAGGACAATTAAAATTAAACGGACCTATAAGAGAAAAACATGTAATAAAGGATTTGTATCCTAAAGATACATTTTCTAAAGAAGGCAAGTTAAACCCATTACCCAGAATTACATTTGCTTTTGAAATGCAGGATATTTTTAAAAACCCTAAAAAAATAAGTGAGTTTAATTTACTAGATTATGCTAATGCTGTAATCAAATATATAAATAAAAATACAAAATAAAAAAGCGGCCTTAGCCGCTTTTTTATTATCAAATTGCTGTAACTAAGCTTCTGCGGTTGTTGCTTCTTCTGCAGGTGCAGTTTCAGCCTCTTTTGCTGCTGCCTCTTCAGCTTCCTTAGCAGCTTTTGCTTCTGCTTCCGCAGCAGCTTTTGCTTGAGCTTTTTTAGAAAGTTTTACTGTTTCTTTCTTCTGGTAATTTAAAGTACCGTCGTCATTACAGTTTTTAATTAAATATGCAACTGTGTCTGTAGGTTGAGCACCTTTTTTAATCCAGCTTTCAGCAGCAGCTTTATCCAATTGCATAACTTTAGTTTTAGGATTGTAGTGACCAAGTTCCTGAATTGGTTTACCTTCTCGTTTAGTTGTAGAATTAATAACGATAATTCTGTATGTAGGGGCTTTTTTTGCGCCTAATCTTTTTAATCTGATTTTTAACATTTCATTTTCCTTCTTATTAATATTTTCACTTGCAGAATATAACCGCCGCTTGTTATATTCCTAGAATAAGGCTAAGAGGAATTGCCCGTTCCAAGATTTATAAAATCATAAAAATAACTAATAATCAAGCAGTTTTTTATCCTGTCTTAACATTCTTGATATATAGACAAAAAACATTATAATAAATATTAATGAACGACATTGATATATCACGTCTTGAAGAAATAAAAACAAAGGTTCATAACAAACTTGAAGAAACCGAGCTTTTCCGCTACAAAGGTACGGTATCAAAGCTTTTGGGATTGACCGTTGAAGTTAAGCTGCCCGGATTAAAAATTGGCGATCTTTGCTATATTGAAACCAATGACGGTCAGCAAAAACCTGCGGAAGTTGTTGCTTTTAAAGGAGAAATGGCACAGCTTCTTTTGCTTTTGGACGGTGTCGGAATAGGTCAGGGCAGTCTGGTAACATCTTCAGGCAGACCGATTATAATTCCGGTTGGAGATTTTCTGCTGGGAAGATTAATTGACCCTATGGGGCAGCCGCTTGACGGAAGACCGCTTGACACAACTGGTGCACAATGGCGTTCTATTGAGGGACCGCCTCCGGGGCCGTTTGAAAGACCGATTATTTCGGAAATTTTTTCAACAGGTGTTCGGGCAATTGATTCTTGTATGACAATGGGCTGCGGCCAGCGTCTCGGGCTTTTTGCGGGTTCAGGAGTTGGTAAAAGTACGCTTCTCGGTATGATTGCAAGAAATTCAGACGCCGATGTAAACGTTATGGCACTAATCGGAGAACGGGGTCGTGAAGTTAAGGAATTTATTGAGGATTCACTCGGTGAAGAGGGTATGAAAAAATCCGTCCTTGTATGTTCTACAGGTGACAAACCGCCTCTAATCAGACAAAAAGCATTACTTGCTGCAACCGCGGTTTGTGAATATTTCAGAGATCAGGGCAAAAAAGTTTTCTTAATGACCGATACCGTAACGCGTTGCGCAATGGCCGGCCGTGAAGTAGGTCTTGCAACAGGTGAACCCCCTACAATGAAAGGTTATCCGCCGTCAATTTTCTCATGGCTACAAAAAGTTCTTGAACGTGCGGGAAATAGCCCTAAAGGTTCTATCACAGCATTATATACAGTACTTATGGAAGGTGATGATATTTCAGACCCGATTGTTGATACCGTGCGCGGTATTGTTGACGGTCACATTTTCTTGTCAAGAAAAGTTGCGGAAATGAACCATTACCCTGCAATTGATGTTTTGGGCAGCATCTCAAGGCTTATGTCCGCAATTGCAACGCCGGAACATAAAGAAGCCGCGTCCAAAATGAGAAAAATCCTTGCAATGTACAGAGAAAACAAAGACTTAATTGACGTAGGTATGTATCAACCGGGCTCAAACCCGAGACTTGATACAGCGATTGAAATGATTCCACAGGTTAATGCTTTTTTGCAACAGCGCACCTCTGATAGTGTCAGTATGGATAATACAATTAACACACTTGTTAATATGATGAAAAATGTAGATATTTAAAAAATATGCAGTGAGAAATTACTTACTGCATATTTTGTATCTTAGACTATTTTTCTACCCACCGACACAAACAGCTAATACGCCATTTGAACCTGATCTGGTACCAATCGAAGATCTAAATGTCCCATCATCAGCAAATAGTCTATATGAAGCCATTTTAAGACTCATTTCAACGTTGGAAAACAGAGCAAATCCACCATATCCATTATCGATAGTAACTCTGGTAAAACCGTATAAAGCAACTTTATCTTGATTTAAAGTTGCGGAGGTCTGTTCCATATCTCCTGCGGCTACTGACTTGCCGTATAAATCATTTGCTAACGTTGTAAGTTCTGAATCATTAGCTAATCGCTGACCTTGGTCTGCAC
>CANUDF010000027.1 GCA_947857085.1 Candidatus Gastranaerophilales bacterium
AGTAGTGATAGTGCGTATTTGCGCCCATTCTTAAATCCTCCGTATAATTGTGTACCTTTTTATTATATAATTTATGTGTACATATTACAATATATTAAATTTTGTAATAATTTTATATAAAAAATATCAAAAAATTTTATGTTTATTTTTCATATACATATAATAGTCGTAGGAGTTAAGCAAAGGAGTTAATAATGCAAGTTTTGAGAGTCGGAATGCAGCCCCGGAATTATAATTTTAATGTGCAAGATGTAAAAAATTCTCATTATATTAATAAAAATAATGGTTTAATGTGCGATACAGTTAGTTTTAACGCAAAAAAAGTTGTCGAGAATTTAATTGTCGAAGACTTAAGCAAATTTGATTTAACTGATTGCAATACTACAAATTACAGTGAAAAATTGAAAAAAATAGTAGAAGATTTAGATATCTCAACATACAAGGGCAAAAATGGACGAAAGATCTATACTGTTTATAATAAAACAAATGAAATTTTAAAAATAGAAACAAATAATAAACATAGAAATATAAAACCGGGATTTGTAATTGGAAAAAGCGGAATGTATGCAACTCTTGAAGTTCCAAGTTCGAAAGGGAAATATCTAGTTATACTTCCGCAAGGTTCCAGATTGCGAACTGAGGACGGTTTGTCTTTAAAAGTTACGGGAAACAAAAAGAGTAATTTAAGTTTTACAGGTTCCACTTGTACTGTGAATGCGTTTTATAAACCGGAAAAAACAATAGAAAGTATTAATGATTTTATAAAAATGACAGAAAATTCTGAAATTTTTGACGGAATAAATAAATCGGAATATAACTATTCAGAATATTTTCATCCATATCTTTTGGCCGGCGGATTTGGTTCAAGGCTTGAGGCGATTAGCTACTCCCGCAATGACAATAAGCCTTCTACCTCCACACCTATACCAAATTGGAATTTAGTAGACTTTAGCTTGCTTAATTTGTATCAGGCAAATTTATTAGACAAAAATACAGATATTGATTTTTGCGTTCAAAAAGAGGCAAATAGTGCAGTAGGCTGTTTTATTACTACACTGGGGTATAAAATAGGTGTAACTGATGAGGGGATTGATTTGATTAAAGATGGCAAGTCAATCGTCCCTGAGAACAAGCATATTATCATTATGCCTTCCGATAACATAACAGATGTTAATTTAACGAAAGTATTAGATGCATATTTAAAAACAAATAATGCAGGTATGATGGTTGTCGGTGTGCCTGATTACAGATGTTACGGCGGATTAATACTGCATAATGATAAAAATGAGATTGAAAAATTTATTACGAAACCTTCTGCTGAACTGTTAGATACCGGACTGGGTCGGATTAAATATAAAGATGCTGACGGAAATGAAAAAGTCTTAACAGACGGTGACGGTTTGCCTACATCTCTTGGAAATGCATTTATCTATATAATTAATCCTGATATTCTAGATACAATTACTGATATATACAGAAATAAAATCAGAACATCATATAAAGATTTAATGGCGTCTAAAACTTCATATCCTACGATGAATAAAGAGGAATACTTAAAAGTTATTGAAAGTTTCTGGGATAGAGAAATTATTCCTCAGCTTGTAGAAATGAGTAAATCCGGTCAATTAAAGGATAAAAATGGTAACGAATTAAAAGTTGTGACACATGAGTCAATTGATGCAGATTGGTCAGATGTCGGAGAATATAGTTCTTATTATAAAACAATTAAAAATCTGGCAAAGGATGACTGTTTTGTTAATATGCCTGCACCAATAAAACAGGCTGTTAAAAATAATATTTCTGGTAATGTTATTTTTAACGTTGATGTTAAAGATGAATTTGAAAAGTTTATAGGTGATGGCTTTGTTCGTGGAAATATTGTAGTAGTACCTAAAAACTAATAATTGGTCTAAGGTTCAATTTGCCGGTATATAAAGCATTGATAATGACAACGCGAACCACGGGTTGTCATATCTTGTTAGTCTTATTCTTCAACAAATTTCCATTTATAACCATATGCAGTTTTTTTTCTGCCTTTACAAACATCTTTAATAGCATTTGCTGCCCCTATATAGCATTTTGACTTCCTTTGCTCTACTAGCAATTTAGCAGCTTCACTTGCGTTTTTAAATATTCTTTCTGTTTCAATACACATTACTTTCTTCGGCTGTACCGGTGACGTTTTAAATGGTTCTAAGACCTTTATAATAGTTGTTAAAAGACCTATTCTTATCCTGCTATAAGAACCTATAACTTTGTCATTTTCTCTGATTGTAATATAGTATTTAGGCATTTTTGTTTTTTTCTTGTTTTCCTTTGGCATAAAATACCCTCCTTTTAGCTTTGAACCCTGCAAATTAACCATTTTGCAAGGTGAATTTTTCATATTTTTTTAGACGTTTCTTTTGTTTCAATCTACTGTTTTACAATTTATAAACAATTTATTTTGTCGATTAACTGTTTAGTAAAGTTTAAAACAATAGGAAAAGTAAAAAAAAGAGAATATTATATTATTATCATGTTAAACGGCAAGAAAATAAAAGTAAGGTTAGGTCAAAATATTCGAGGATTACGCTTACAGAGAAATTTGACACAAGAACAACTAGCGGAGGCAATAAATGTGCAACCTCAATCTATTGGACAAATTGAAATTGGTAGAACATTTATTTCAAGTGAAAAATTAGCTGATTTGTGTAATTTCTTTCAACTTGACCCTGCGGCATTCTTTAATAATCATATTAATATTTTGTCAGAGCAAGATATTAACTATATAAGTGAAATTAAACGATTATTACCTCTTTTGAGTACGCATAAATTAAAAGAAATTTATGAGATTTTACTTGTCGTAAAGAACAATGATTAAAATTACTTAGGTTTCAAATTTTTCTCCTTTTATTATGCATATTATTATAAACATAAAAAATGTATAATGCAAATATCATACAGATGTTGCTGAAAATACAATACAATAAAATAATGGATATAAAAGAAATAAGAAAAGATTTAGGGCAAAGAATAAAGGCTTTTAGAACACATAATAATTATACACAAGAACAATTTTGTGAAATTATTGATTTAGAGCAACCTAATTTATCTAATATTGAAAATGGTAAAAATTTGCCAGATATAAAAACTCTATTCTCTATGTTGGAAAATGGTCGAATAGAGCCTAATTTTTTATTCGGATTTTTTAATAAAAATTTTGAACAATATACACCTCTTGATTATGAAATAATTGACTTATTTAAAGACTTGCCAGTTGAAACAAAAATTCTAATAAAAAATTGTTTAAAATTAATTAAATAGATTTTAATAAAAAAATACAAAGACTAAAAAACTGGAAGTATCAGCATTTGAAACTTTCAAAGTAATTAACATTAAAGTAGTCTTGAATTTTGTAGTTCAATGTGTTACAATGTAGTATAATGTAATACAAAGGAGATAACATGGCTTCTGAACAATTTTCATTAAGATTATCAAAAGATACAAAATGCCGTCTTGAAGAACTAGCAAAGGCTACCGGTAGAACTAAAGCATATCTTGCTTTAGATGCTATTGAAAGATATCTTGATATAGAGGCTTGGCAAATTTGTGCAATTCAGCAAGGAATAAAAGATATTGATGAAGGTAAATTTGCAGCTATGGATGACGTCAAAAAAGATTGGGGCATTGAATAGTGGCTTACAAGGTTAAATTTTCAGCTTCATCATTAAAAGATTTGAAATCAATACAAGAGTATATCTGTGAAAACAATAGAGAAGCCGCTAAAGAAGTAGTAGCACATATTATAGATAAAATAGAGACTGTAATAGTACCAAATCCAGGTGCAGGAAGAGCCGGAAGAGTTTTAAGAACAAGAGAACTTGTAATCTCAAAATACCCATACATTGTACCTTATCAGGTAAGAGAAGATGTAATTTATATTTTGAGAGTGCTGCATACTTCAAAGAAGTGGGAGTTGTAAATTGGATAACGAAATATTTGAAAAAGAAGAATTTTTGTTTAAAAAAGAATCCGTTAATTATACATTTGAAAAGTCATTAGATTTCTTTTTTAAACAGTCCTTAAAAAGTGAATATAGACAACAAGTGCATTCTTTAGATTTGTTATCTGATATAATGCTGGGGAGCAATGCATATTCTCTGATCAGTGGTTTAGGGTTCAGCATAAATGAAGCTTCTTGTGAGCTTTCAAATTCTCTTAATTTGATTTTTGAAGGATATTACAGGTATGGCTATCTTGCATTGAGGAATTGCCTTGAACTAGTCCTTATAAGTAATTATTTTCTAAAATTGCAACCCGATAACACACTTGATAATATTGAAAATATAAAAGAATGGTGGGAAAAAGATAAGCTTAATAGGAAATATATTCAATGGTTAGATTCCATAAATTCTACACCATACTTTTCTACAATGTTAAAAGAGCTAAATAAATTAGAATATTTTGAATTATTTGATAAGAATTTTAAATTTTTAGAGAGATTAAAAATTTTATATGGAGAATTATCTGATATTATTCATATAAAAGGCAAAAGCAAAAGTTCAAGTGTGTATGAAGGAAAATGTGCTCATAACTCGACAAGAAATAATATTTTTATTGAAGAAAGATTTCTTGAATATTGGAACATAAGAAAAAGAGTTGTTAATTGTTGCATAATCCTTACTCTTTTGCAGTTTCCTATAGGTTTAGTTGGCTTTGATATTGAGAAAAAGTTTGGATTAAATGGTCCTGTTGGTTTCTTAGAATATTGTGACTCTGAGTTATTAAGAATGGCCTTTTCAAAAGAAGAATTAGCTTATATTGATGAAATAACTAAGGATGATGGTTGGTTAATTGGTGCAAAAGAATTTGTAACTTCAAGACCGGATATAACAGAAGATGAATATATGCAACAATGGGAAGAGTGGAAAAAAGCTTTTAATATTAATGGTGGTACATAATACACTATAAATCTAAACTCAAATAAATATCATCCATCTGTCCTTGTGTATTGCCTATGTAGCGGAGTGTTACACTGGGTGATTAATGGTTGAAAAGTTTTTGGAATAAAGTTATGTAATAATCGTTATTGTATGCCTGATAACCAAAAGTTTTTCTCAGAGTATGTGTTCCGATTTTTTCTTTTATACCTAATGACCTTGCAACATCATTTAAAATTCTATATGCTTGTTGACGTGTTAAAAAAACTTGATGTAAAAGAACACATGGTTTGATTATTTGTTCCACATGGTTTGATTTTTTTCGGCAACATGAAACTTAATTTTTGAGATGCAAAATATTTTTATATTTTACTCTTATTTTCAATTTATATATAGCAATACAAATATTTTTTATGCTAAAATCTACACTAGATGGCGGAAGTATTGTCTAAACTAACGAACAAATATCAGGCGATTGTTGAGGCTAAGTGTCTTGAGAAACTTTGTAACGATAAAAACTTTTTACCAGTATATGCTTCATCTAATGCTCAGATTTATCCTTATCAAATTGCAGCGGCGAGATTTGCTCTGAGGTCGGATTATTTAAAAGGCTGTATTCTCTGTGATGAAGGTTCTCTTGGTAAAACTTATGAAGCACTTTTAATTGCAGGTCAAAAATGGTTTGAAGGAAAGGAGAATATACTTGTTATACTTCCATCTAACCTTATATCTCAATGGTTAAGAAAACTTGATACGGATTTTACCCTGCCGCATTTCTTCTGGAATAACACTCATCAAATACCGGATGAAGAAGGGATTGTAATTACAACTTATGACATTGCTTTAAAGTATTCAGAACGTATAAAGGAAAGGGACTGGGATTTGGTAATTTTTGATGAAGCTGATATCTTATCAAAACCTGACAAGCTGCTTACTAAGGTTTTAAAGGACTCAGTAAGAGAAGCCTATAAACTCCTTTTAACTCCAACTCCGATTACGATGAGTATAATGGATATTTATGGACTTATCCATTTTATTGATGAGAGTGTACTTCCTGACGCTGATTACTTTTATAAACGGTATTTCAGAAAACCGGAAAACTACCCCGAACTTACAAACTGGGTATCGCAATTTTGTTTCAGAACTCTTAAGGCTCAAGCATGTGATTATGTTTCATTTTCTAACCGCATTCCTTTTACGGTTGACTATCCTTTGATAAAGGAAGAGAAAGAGCTTTATGAATTAATTAAAACCTATATAAAAACGGATAACAAAGTTGCATATCCTGAGATGGACGAGTATAACATGAGCTTGATGTTCTTTAATACTCTTTCATCATCACCTCAGGCATTTTCTAATATGCTAAATCCTGCAATACAGAGGACTTACGGAGTCGAAAAATCAGTCCTTACTAAAATGCAGGATATCGCTTCAAAAATTGAGACAAATTCTAAAACTCAACAACTGTTAAAGATATTGAAACGGGTATTTAACCACCTTAAAACTTGCAAAGTGAATGAAAAAGCAATCGTATTTGTCGACAAAAATATTACCCTTGATGTCTTGTATAAGATTTTTACTAAAGAAGGTTATAATACTCTGAAATACAAGAACAATGATACTTTAGAAAAGTTCAGGTATGATAGTGAAATCCAGATTCTTGTAACGACTGATTCTGCTGCAAAAGGTCTGGATATTGAGTATTGTCCTGTTGTAGTTAACTATGATCTTCTTTATAACTCTGTTGAGATGGAACAGAGAATTTGCAGATGTCATAGGCAAGGTCAGAAGTCTGATGTACTTGTAATAAATATGCTGAGCAAAGAAAATTTTGCTGATGTAAGAATGTTGGAACTTATAAATAAACGCACTCTCCAGTTTAATAGTATTTTCGGGATGTCTGATGATATTGTAGGGAATTTTGATACTAAACTCAAAGATATTTTATCGGAGTTTAGACCGGCAAACATTGTTGCGGAGTCTTTTCAGAAGAACTTGCAGGAACATAAAACATCTAATGAACAACTTGTATCAGATACGGAAAACATCTTGTTTACAACATTTACCAAATCCATAGCCGATAAAGTAACTGTGAGTCCCAAATATATTGAAGAGCAGGCAAAAGAGGCTAACGATATACTCTGGGAACTTGTTAAATACTATTTTACAAATATTAAGCCTGACTGGTATCTGATAGATGATGAAAATCGAACTCTTTCATTAATTGACGGATATAGACGCCCATATCTTTTTGAGTATAGAGATGAACCATTTAACAGAAAGAAAAATTATGAAGGATATTCTAAATACGGTATGAGTGCTGATTTTAAACCATATTACGGAAAAATAACTTTAACCTCTCTTCTTGCGAAAGGCATACTTAAAGAACTTGATACAGTGGATACAAAAGAGGCAATTCTTTATGTCTCTTCTGAGATTGAACCTTGTGATATCGGATTATACAATTATTCTGTTACAGCTCAAAAAGGTGAGTCAAAACTTTTTCAATCTCTTCTTATCGGACAGACCCAATCAGGTAAAATATTGACGGAGGGTGACTGCAGAAAGATTTTATTCATGCCTGTTGTTAAAATCGAAGAGCAGGAAGGAATGCTGAACCTCAGATATACAAAACTCTTTGAGGACTTTGAAGGGATTGGAAGCCTTGATAATAAGGTCTCGAAAGAAGATATACTGAGAGAATATCTGAGAAATAAAGAAGGGTCTATTGAGTGTGAAATAGAGAAGATAAAACTACTTGCAGGCAGGAAAAAATCAGGACTTGAAGTTAGTTTAAGTGAATTAAGAGGGGTAATAAAAGAGATTAAGAAACAGCTTGAATGCGGTAAGATTAGCGGGCTTGAAGAATTAAAGATTACTAAGCGTTTGAGAATTGCTGAAAAAGAACTTAAACAAAAAGAAGAAAGACTTTTCTTTGATAAAGCTCAGATAGATGTTGATGTCGAAAAAGAAATTGAAGAGTTGACAAACTCATATAATTTTGAGGTTTACACCACATGCGTATTTAAGTTAAGAATACTTAAATATCAAGCATAGCAACGGTGTTTGTGGTATGATAATTGCATGCAAAAGTTAAGAATAGGGATTTTATATGGTAGAAAATATTGCTAGAGTATCGGGGCAAAGTATGGATATTGAAGGGATAAACAAGGAAAAATTGAAAAGTGTTTTTCCCGAATGTTTTGTTGAAGGCAAACTTGATATTGATAAACTCCTGAACCTGTGTGGAGAATATATTGATAATGATTTTGAAAAATACAAGTTTGAATGGAAAGGCAAATTTGAATGTTACAAGATAGCCGGCAAACGATCAACAGGGACATTAAGACCCTGTCCGGAGGAGAGCGTTAATTTTGATACCACAAAGAATATGTATATAGAAGGTGATAACCTTGAAGTCTTAAAACTTTTGCAGACATCTTATTACAGAAAAGTTAAGATGATATATATAGATCCGCCGTATAATACAGGAAACGACTTTGTCTATGAAGATGATTTCAAAGACCCGATGGCAAAGTATAAGGAAGTAACACAACAGACGACAAAGTCTAATCCTGAAACAATGGGCAGATTTCATACTAACTGGCTGAATATGATGTATCCGCGTTTACGCTTGGCAAGCAATCTTTTAAGAGATGACGGAGTGATATTTATATCGATTGATGACAATGAAGTTACTAACCTGAGAAAACTCTGTGATGAAGTGTTTGGGGAAGAAAACTTTGTTGGTGACATAATTATAAAAAGTAACCCAAGGGGGTCGCAATCTGTTGAATATATAGCATATCAGCATGAACATATACTTATATATGCTAAAAATTTTGCTAATACTGGAATTGTAGGACATGGGCTATCTGAAGATATGCTTGAAGAATATAAATTAAAAGATGAGAATGGGAAATACAGATTGCTAGGTCTAAGACAACGTGGTGGCTTTTGGCGACGTTCGGAAAGACCTTTGTTATATTATCCAATATATGTTAACACTGAAAATGGTAATGTATCTTTAAATAAAGACAACTTGCATAATTACGAAGTTATACCTTACCAACCATCTACAAAAGAAGATGGAACTTGGCGTTGGAGTAAAGAAAAATTTAATAACGAAAAACAATTTCTGATTGCAAAAAAAATAATAAGAGATGGCAATCCCGATTGGGATATTTTTCAAAAGGACTATTTGTATAAAGCAGGAGAAATTCCTAAAAGAACTAAAGCCAAATCTTTATGGGATGAAAAAGAGATGAATTACCAAAACGGAAGTACTGAAATTAAAGACTTATTTGGTAACAGTGGAATTTTTCCATTTACTAAACCTAAGAAGTTAATAGAAAAATGTATTGAAATGGTATCATTAGATATAGGGGATATCGTTCTCGATTTCTTCTCTGGTTCAGCAACGACAGCTCATGCAGTTATGCAGTTGAATGCTGAAGATGGCGGAAATAGACAGTTCATTATGGTACAGCTTCCTGAGCTTTGCGATGAAAAATCCGAAGCGTATAAGGCAGGTTATAAAAATATTTGTGAAATTGGCAAAGAACGTATAAGATTAGCCGGCAAGAAAATTCTTGAAGAACAAGCTCATCTTAAAGGTTTTGCAAGTGCAAATACCGGCAAAGACAAACCTGAAATGTTTACCTTGTTTACCAATTCGGAAGAAGGAAAAGAATTACAAAATGAAGTCGCTCAAACCCTGGATATCGGGTTTAAGGTATTTAAACTTGATACATCAAACCTTGTTAAGTGGGACTCAACACCTACAGAAGATAAGGATGAGATTTATCAAAGAATGTCCTTGCTTAAGGAGACAATTAAACCGGACAGAAACGACCTTGATGTTGTGTATGAAGTTATGCTTAAACTCGGAATACCGCTGGATTATCCGATACAAGAGGTGAGTGTAAACGATAAGAGAGCATATTCAATCGGGGAAGATTGCTTGGTATTGGTATGTCTTGATTACGGCAAAGACGGAATAACGGCAGACGATGTAAAATTGATGTGTGAAGATTTTACTCCTGCAAAAATCGTAGCTTCAGAACAAGCCTTCAAAGACGATGTCACCCTCTCCAACGCTCACTACATCCTCAAAGACCACAACATAGAGATGAAATTGCTATAAGGAGATATTTTGAGTAACGAATTTGAAATACTAAGAAATAAAGAAATATTAGCTATTCTTGATGGAGATAAGGATTTTGGAACATATGAAGGAGCAAGAGTTGCAATGCCATATCTCAGTGGTTCAACTCTATGCGAAATATCAACACTTTTTGGATATGAACAACAATATACCTGGAATGGCAGTAATCCTAGCAGATGGGAAATATTAGATGACATAATCGTTACTTGTATTGAAAATAATACAATGCAAAAACTGTTTACTTATCTATTCAATAAAAGTAAATTTCAACGACAACTTAATAATGTTCCAACAAGTAAAATCAATGAATGTTATGATTATATATGTAATGTTATTATTGCAGAGATAAACAAAATATTATTTTTCGGTGACAAAGAATTAATAAGATTAAATGGACAGTTTCATATACGGAATATCGGGCAAGAGTTGCAAATTGATACCCCGGCAATAAAAATTATTGATAGGGATTACATAAGAAACCTTTATGAACGAACTAATAAAGATATTGAAGAAGGTGCTTTTGACAGTGCAGTAACTAAATGTAGAACTTTACTGGAAGAAGTCTTTTGTTATGCAGTTGAACAAGCTGGAGAAAAACCTTCTGATAGTGGAGACATCCAGAAACTATATAATCAAGTTAAAGACTCATATAATATGCACAATAACAAAGATATGGATAAGAGAATAAACACTCTTTTATCTGGATTAAACAAGATAATATCAGCGATTGCAGAAATGAGAAATGAAAACAGTGACTCTCATGGTGTAGGTAGCAGAAGAATCGCTATAGAAGAACACCATGCCAGATTGATACTAAATTCAGCTTCTACATTGGCAGATTTCTTTTTAGCAGTTGTCGAGAGAAAACAAACTCAAGCGTTACAAAATATAACGGTTTGAAATAATGTAGTCAACTAAAATGGAGACAATATGAAAAACGAACTTAAGGTATTTGAAAATAACAACATCCGCTCTATATATAATGAAGAGCAAGAAAAATGGTATTTCAGCGTTGAAGATATTGTAAGAATTCTAACGGATTCAGTAAATCCTAAAGATTACATAAAGAAGTTAAGGAAACGTGACTCCGAACTTTCAGAAGGGTGGGGACAAATTGTCACCCCCCTTAAAATGGAGACTGCAGGCGGTATTCAAAAAATTAATTGTGCCGATGTAGAGGGAATTTTTAGGATTATTCAATCAATTCCTTCTAAAAAAGCTGAACCGATAAAAAAATGGCTGGCAAAAGTCGGGCAAGAGCGTGTTCAAGAAATGGCAGACCCTTCAACAGCTATTGACAGAGCCAGAGATACCTATAAAAAATTAGGTAGGTCTGAAAAGTGGATACAACAAAGAATGATGGGGCAAGAGACAAGAAACAAGCTCACTGACTACTGGAAAGACCATGATATTAAAGAAGGTGAAGAGTTTGCTATTCTTACAAATATTATCCATCAGGAATGGAGTGGTTTATCTGTTAAAGAACATAAAAACCTTAAGGGGCTGAAATCACAAAACCTTAGAGATCACATGTCTGAAGCTGAGCTTATCTTTACAGCACTTGCAGAACTTTCAACAAGGCAAATCGCTGAGAGCGAAAATGCAACCGGCATGGCTGAAAATAAAGTATCAGCTAAAAAAGGCGGTAAGATTGCAAGAGAAGCCAGAGAGAAACTGGAACTTCAAACCGGACAGAAAGTAGTAACCGACAATAACTTTTTACCGGCGAAGAAACAAAAGCAGATTAAAAACAAAGGAACAAACTAAGTGAAATTAAAATTTAAGAATCAGGATTTTCAAACAGCAGCAGTAAATGCAGTAGCAGATCTGTTTATCGGACAGGAAAAATCAAGCAACACATTTTCCATAGATGATAATGCAGGTCAAATACGGCTTATTCAAAATGATTTCGGTTTTGGAAACAAACTGCTTGTAGATGATGATACTTTGATTGCTAATATGCATAATATCCAGAAGCGTCAAAAACTTCCTATAACAAGAGATTTCGACTCAAAACAGTATTCCATAGAGATGGAAACCGGAACCGGTAAAACTTATGTTTACACCAAAACTATACTTGAACTTAATAAAAGATACGGCTTTACTAAATTCATTATTGTTGTACCTTCTGTTGCAATCAGAGAAGGGGTTTTTAAATCCTTACAGGTTACGGAAGAACACTTTAAAAATCTCTATGACTCAGAACCTTACAGATACTTTATCTACAACTCCTCAAAGCTATCTGACGTAAGATCTTTTGCAACATCAAACAACATCGAAATAATGATTATCAATATTGATGCTTTTAAGAAGGCTGAAAACATTATCAATCAGGAGCAGGACAAGTTAAACGGCGAAACCGCCATGAGGTATATTAAAGATACAAATCCGATTGTAATTATCGATGAACCTCAGTCCGTTGACAATACCCATAAAGCAAAAGAAGCAATCCAATCCCTAAATCCGCTGTGTGTTTTAAGATACTCAGCAACACACAGGGAAAAGATTAATCCGCTTTACCGCCTTACTCCGGTTGACGCTTATCAAATGGGCTTAGTTAAACAAATTTGTGTATCTTCTAATACTGTTGCTAATGATTTTAATAAACCTTACATATATCTAAAATCCGTATCAAATGAAAACGGATTTTCCGCTAAAGTTGAAATTGATATTCAAGCGAAAGACGGCAAGGTAGAACGTGCTACAAAAACCGTTAAAGCAGGAGACGATCTTTATACATTATCAGGAAAGCGTGAACTTTATAGGGATTATGTAATAGAAGGAATTGACTGTACTAAAGGATTTGAGTGTTTGGAGTTTTCTAATTCCGAAACTGTTATGCTAGGTAAGTCTATGGGAAGTGTAGATGAAAATATTCTGAAAAAAGCTCAAATATACCGTACGATTGAAGCACATTTAGACAAAGAACTCAGATATTATGATAAAGGAATAAAAGTCCTGTCACTATTCTTTATTGATGAAGTTAAGAAGTACAGAACCGAAACAGGAGAAAAAGGTATTTATGCACAAATGTTTGAAGATTGTTACAACGAACTCATCAATAAACCTAAATACGCAGGCTTAAAAGACAAATTTAACACTGATGTGGAAAAAGCTCATAACGGATATTTTTCTCAGGATAAGAAGGGTGTATATAAGAATACTAAAGGTGACACTCAGGCTGATGATGATACATATAACCTTATTATGAGAGACAAAGAAATGCTTTTATCCTTTGACTGTCCTCTGAGGTTTATTTTCTCACACTCTGCATTAAAAGAGGGGTGGGACAATCCTAATGTATTTCAGGTTTGTACGCTGATTGAGCAGAAATCCACTTTCACATGCCGGCAGAAGGTCGGAAGAGGGTTAAGGCTATGTGTTGATCAGAATGGCGAAAGAATAGAAGATAGAAATATTAATATACTTCATGTTATGGCGAATGAAAGCTTTGCAGAATTTGCTGAAACTCTGCAAAAAGAAATTGAACAGGAAACCGGCATGAAATTTGGTGCATTTGATATCAGCTATCTTTTGGATCTAAAAGTTGAAGAAAAAAGAGAGATTGAGCACACAATAAATGAAGCAGACGCTTTTGATGTTTTTGAGACTCTTGTAAAAGATGATGTTATCAATTATGACGGCTCTGTTAAAGATGAAGAAAAACTTGAAACAATTGATCTCCCACAGATTTCAGAACCTCTGAAACAAGAAGTGCAGAAAATGGTTAAAGAAGCTAAGCCATTGACATTTGAAACTTTGAAAGAAATAAAATGTATTGAAACAGTGGTTGAAGAAAAACCGTACTTTACGCATGAAGAAGCTTCACAGGTTATAGAAGAATTAAAAGAAGCCAAAGTCCTTGATAAGAATGGAAAAATTAAGGATACCATGAAAGCCCAGCTTGCGGAGGATAAACTTGATATTGTTAAACGTTGGGATGCTGCTAAGAAAAGAGCTGTTTTGCAAGCACTTGAAAAAGCGGACAACAGACCTGTAATTAGAGACGCTTCAAGAGAAGTTACTGTTAGACTCAAAAAACAGGCAATACTTTCTCCTGAGTTTAGAGAATTATGGGATAAAATTAAGCAGAAAACCACTTACAGGGTTAATTTTGATGTGGAAGAACTTGTAAAGAATTGTATTAAAGATCTGCAAGAGATGGATCCAATTCCTAAAGCAAGGCTTGTCTCTAAAACTGCTGAACTTGAAATTAAAAATTCCGGTATTACTCACACGGAAAAACATATTAAAACTCAGGACTTATCAGGCACGTATGAATTATTACCTGATATCATAAGACTTATTTCAGCAGAAACACTTTTAAAACGATCTACAATTATAAGGATTATTGAAGAGAGTGGAAGAATTCAGGATTTCATAAATAATCCTCAAGGTTTTTATGAAAAAGCACTCGAAATTATCTCTAAAAACAGGCATTCTCTTGCTATTGACGGAATTAAGTATGTGAAATTAGCCGGAGAGGAATATTATGTTCAGGAAATCTTTGACTCTTCTGAATTAATTGCAAATCTTGATAAAAATGCAATTCCAGTTGAACACAGTGTTTACGATTATTT
This sequence comes from Candidatus Gastranaerophilales bacterium, assembly GCA_947857085.1. Lineage (GTDB taxonomy): Bacteria > Cyanobacteriota > Vampirovibrionia > Gastranaerophilales > Gastranaerophilaceae > SIG32. The sequence goes on from CANUDF010000027.1 coordinate 14,670, forward strand.
AATCTATGATAGCGGTGTTGAAAGCCGGTTTGCAGAGAGTTTAGACAATGACCCTGACGTAAGAATGTTCTTTAAAATTCCTGACAGATTCAAGATTGAAACCCCGATCGGAACATATAATCCTGACTGGGCGGTATTCTTAGAAAAAGACGGAGAACAAAAATTGTATTTTGTGCTTGAATCTAAGGGAACTACAAGTCTCTTTGACTTAAGAAGTCCGGAGCAGTTAAAAATCCATTGCGGGAAACAACACTTTGATACTCTCGGAGTAAACTTCCCTGCTGAACCGGTTAAGGATTGGAAAGAGTTTAAAATAAGACTTTAATCTTCATTATTTTATCTATATTGTTGATCTAGATTTTTGTTTAATAAAATAAATTTTTCAGGAGAAACAGGTTTGTCAAATCTAAAACAAATAACCAGAGCAGGATATGAATATCAAGATTTGATAGGAATAAGAGAATTATTGCAATTTTATAAAAATAAAAACTTGTATGATTTTATAAGATTAGAATATCCCAATAATGATAAATTTAGAGCTTTAGATGATGTTGTTTGCAAAATAAAAAATCAAGACAAATATAAATTAATACAAGTAAAATTTTCTGTAGATGGAGAAACACCTCTTTGTAACTGGAACTGGCTAACCAATAAAAAGGGAAATGGCAATTCACTTGTTCAAAAATGGAGTAAAACAACTCTAGAGCTTCTTTCAGATAACAAACTTTTAGAAGCCTCACTTGTTACAAATAAACAACCAACAGATGAAATTCAACAAGTTCTTAATAATAACAAAATTGTATGGAATAATATTCCTGATGCTCAAAAAGCAATCTTAATAGAGCAAATAGGTTCAGAGGAAAATTGCAAAATATTTTTCGAAAATTGGACTCTTGAATTCCTACAAAGTGACCTAAAAATATTAGATAACAATTTGTTTAATGAATATATAGGAATTAGTGATTCTAGAGCTAACTGGGAATTTTTTAAAAGTTATGTTAAAGAAAATTCTATGTATGAGGGACAAGAAATAACATACCAAATACTAACTAATATTCTACAATGTCGTTCCCCAAAACCTCTGGATCAAGAGTTTTTTGTTCCAGAAAACTATATTCCACCTAGTGAGGAGTTTCATCAAAAGATACTAAAGCGAATAAAAAATTCTGATGATAAATGTATTGTTATTACAGGCTCTCCTGGAGTTGGTAAAAGTACGTATATAAGTTACTTAAAAAAAGAACTTGAAAAAGAGAATATATTTGTAATTAGGCATCATTACTATTTATCCATAGAAACCAAACAAGATAAAAGATACAACTATACTGATATTAAAAATTCATTGTTTGAACAGCTAAACAATATATTTGCACTTACATTAAGTGATAGAGATGAATTGGAAGGGGTCTTGAATAGTATATCTAAAGAATTAAATGACAAGCAGCTTATAATTATTATTGATGGATTGGATCATGTATGGCGTGAACACAACAAAAAGGATGATTTAGATATACTATTTAATAATCTTTTCCCTTTACCAGAGAATATTAAAGTAGTTGTAAGCACCCAACCAGTGGACGCTGAGCACTTGCCGTATAAACTCTCAAAAATTGAAAGAGACAAGTGGTTAACACTACCTTTTATGTCCATTAATGCAATTAGAAATTATCTTATAAATGACAAGCGAATTATAGAACCTGCTGATTATCATTCTGATTACTATACTAATCTTGCAGAGTCATTTTTTAAATTAACTAATGGACATCCTTTACATCTTATATATTCTTTAGAAGCCGCTTTAAATGACAATTTAAGGCTATTGCCATATGATATTGAAAGACTTCCTGCTTGTCCGCAAAATGATATTCGTGAATACTATAGGAATTTATTAAATGAAATCGATGAATATAGTAAACTGGTTTTATGCATTTATGTCGTTTCAGAAATTGATGTTTGGAAGAAAAGCGATTTGGAAGAGTGTTTAACTTGTAATGGAGTATCTGATTTCTTAAGACATTACAATCAAATTCGACATCTATTATTTAATAACGGATATTTTATAAAAGTATTTCATGAAAGTATTTTGGCTTATATAAAAGAAAACATATCGGATGAGGAACAAATTAAATGTTTAAAATATATCCAAAAGTGGCTTACAGAACAGAACGAAAGTATTTATATTGATTTATATTTACCAATTATTAATGCACAATTAGGCGAATATTCTTTAATACTCAACATTTCCAGAACACAAATAATTGAGTATTTTAAAAAAGGATATTCATTAAATTTAATATCAAAATTTTTAACAAAAGCAGAACAAATAACATTTTTTCAGTTAAAAGATTTGGTCAAAACTACAGAATTAAGACATCTTAAAACTCGAATTATTAATCTGCTTGAATATAATACATACAAAGCTGAATTATTTTGCCGCCTTCATTTTATTTTATATAAAAATCTAGATGTTATCTATTATATGCTCGATTCCATAAAAACTTTAAATACAGCAGAATTAGTAGCACTAAGTGCTTTTTGTCAAAATCAAGATTCTAAAATTAAAGAAATTCTTAGACAAATGAAATTACAGTATAAAAAAGTTGCAGGTTCAAGAGAATTGGAAAATAACAATGCATTATATGTTTTAGCCAATAGCAGTAATATAGAACAGGTGCAGCAAACATGTATTGATGCAAATTATAATGATGGATTAATTTATCTTTTTAATCATTTATGCTCCTTAAAAAGAACAGATCTCGTTAAAAATTTTATTTCAAAAGGTATTTATGATTATACGATAATTAGAAGACTATGCTTATATGCTATTGAACAAAAGATTGATTTGAACACCTGGGGATTACCTAAAGAATACATAGAAAATCCTTATTTAGCAGTGCTGATATATTTAAATACAGGTTACACTAAAGCTAACGTAAAATCTTTAGAAAATGCGACTATTCATAAAAGAAAAAATGTCGACTATGAATATTCCGGCAGATGCTTAGATCTTGAAAACTATTTTCATTCTTTATTTTTTGAAAATCTTTATAATAAACTTACTGGAAGTAAATTTAACAATTCTATTGAAACTTACAATGGATTCGAAAAATTTGTAACAACACTATTTAATGCTTCTGAAAGTATTGCCAAAATGGTTAATAAAACTAAAGAAATTAATTTAACATATCTATTATCTCTTTTTGAAGACTTCACAAATGCAGACATATTAAACGAAGTTAGATGGAATTTAAAATATAAAATAGCAAAATCAAGTATAACAAAAATTATAATTGACTTGTTAATACTATTGAATATCGATAGTCAAAAGTTAGATGAAAAAGAAATCAATATATTAATTAAATTTAAACATTTCCATGAAGATAATTGGCTGGAGGATTATTTTCAAAATAATATTGTCTATTTAACCCCAAAGGCTGCTAAGTTTTATTTAAAAAAAGAACAGGATATTTTAAATAGTACTATGCAGTATACTCAAGAACGTACCGACAAATATCTGCAACTTGCTAATTTCGCCCAAATGCATAATCTTATTGATGATGCTAAAATATATTTAGATAAAGCTTTTTGTATGGCAATGGGTTACTGTCATCATAAAGATCCGTTATTATATGAAGTGTTAGAAACTGTTGAATATTGTTTGGATACACAACATCTTGAGTTTGCAAATATTTTAAAAAGATTAGCCAAAATAGTTGATAATATTGAAAACATTACTGATAGTGATACTAGTTACTCTAAAAGAGTACTTATGAGACTATTTTGCAAATATTCTTATGAATATGTAAGTAAGTATTATAATCATTTTCTTGATACAGAACAATGGTATAATGCTGAAGAATGTTTAAATGAAATTCTTGAAAATGCAGATAAAAGTGATGAGATGGTTAATTTTCTCTTATCAACAGTAACATCAGATGCTCCTTTCTTTAAATTAGCTCAAGATGATATTAGAATCCAAGAACATAAAAAATTGGTAGGACGGACTTTATTAAAAGAAAAACATAAATACTCTTCAAGTAATGACTTTATAAATAAAGAAACAAACATATTCAACTATGAAGACTACCCGGTTAATAGATTAGATGAATTCATTGAAAAACTGGACTATACCAACGAGACTTGTTTATTGGATTGGTTAAAACATTGGAGAGGACGGGGACAAGATGAAATGATTTTAAATTATTTTGAAGAATTTTATAAAAATAATAATAAAAATTTTATAAGAGAAGTGTATTTGGATGAAATTTTTGATATTGCTCTATCGCTAAAAGGAAAAGATTATGCTTATAAATGGATTGTAAGAAGCATAATAGAAAATATTAGCTGGGGAAATAATTATAGCAGTTGGGAAAATACTAAAAAAAGATTTTTACAAGTAAAAAAAATATATAAAGACAAGTGGCAAGATTTTATATTAGACTCTTCAGAATATAAATACGGTAGCGAATTTATGTTAGGAACAAGCCATCTTGTATATTTTTTAATATTAATAGGAGAAAAAGGTCTTGCCTATAAAATTATGTGTAAAGTTATTGATTTATTAGAAGAAGATATGGCTGATTTGCCATTAAAAGAGGTTGACTGGTTATGAAAGATTTTATATTTAAAATGCTTTTAGCCAGACTTAAATGGCCTGATATGTTAGTCAGAGAACAAACATTTCATGCGATAAAAGATTTTTTAATTAGAAATCAATCTTTTAAATATAATTTTCTTACTTTTTTGGAAGCACAAAATTTAGAGAGCAAAGTCTTAGAAATTTTAGCAATAATTTATTTAGTAAATCACGAACAAACAAATTATTTTACATTGAATGAAGTAGAAACTAACATCAAGGCACCTTCTTTATTATCTGACATATACCTTGAAGAAATTTTCCAATTAAAATTTGAAAGACAAAATAGATCCTGGAGAAAAAATCATTCTGCAAATGCACCATATGGTTTTAAAAAAAACTGTATTAATCATAAACCTAATGGACTTGTGAGGCATAATTTAGATGCATTGAAAAATATAAGTAATCTTGAACTTACATTAGAAAAACAATTTTATTTTGAATATAAACAAATCCTGTCGAAAGAAAAATGTTTATTCGATGGTCAAATAGATTACTTTTGTGAGCCAAGATACACAGGTTTCCCAAATATTAAACTAATTCAAGATGATATTCAAATATCAGCCTTTTTAAGGTTAATTTCTTATTGCGTAGATGTCCATAATATGCCTACAGACATTGCATTAATTATGTCACAAGATTTTTTACCTATAGATTTGGGTTTATTGGAGCTAAAACCTTCAACTAAACCATTCTTTATTAATAATCTGATTAATTCAAATTTCCAACAATGGAATTTTCAAGAAAATGATTTTATTCCTGTATACTTATCTTGCCCATTAAAAGAAGATACAGATGCATATTTTAATAAAGAAATTATTGCATTAGAAATATATCCGGTTCATTTAAACCATATTCCAAAGTCATTAGAAACTTACTTTGAATTTTTTAGAAGAGGTGAACTTTGGCAAAAAATAAAAAAAATACCATGGCATGCAAATATTAAAAAAATAATTATTCCAGAAGATATACCTAAACATTTTATTGGTTTGTTTCATAATTGTTATAATTATATTCAAAGATTATATACAGTTGAAAGAGACTTATTTATACCTAATGAGAAAGATTTAAAATTAGATATTGAAAAAGATAAACTACTTTTTAAAATTGACGAATGCATAATAGGATATATGCAATATTGGTATGATAATTATAATATTTTTAGCTATAAAGATACTACCTGTTGTGCTGGAATAATAACATATTTACATAAAGATTATATTGGTAAAATTAATGTAAATAATGATGTTACACTTCTTGTAAATTGTCGCAAATTTAAAACTAACAATCAGGATTTTTTTGAACTTTCTGAAAATCTTTATTATTCGATTAAAATATAGAAAACTTAATATATCAATTATTGCCTGAATGACAATCTATTTTTCTTTAGTTTAATCTTTTATCCCAAGTTCATTTTTAATAATAGAATAAAACTTTAATATTTTTTTATTATTTTCTACATGAACTTTTACAATGTTTGAGGATGATTCGAAATTATTTTGTAAATCTTCATATAAATCATAAAAACATTCTACTGTTGACTGTCTTCCAAAAATACTTTCTATTTGGATTTCATTCCACAAATCCTTAGTGCCTTTTGACATATTTACACACTTTTTAGTGCGGATATCTTTTTCGAAACGCATAGAAAAATCATACATTTTTTGATATAAAATTTCTCGTTTTCTTTTTAAATATATATTTTCATTTCTTGAAAATTTAAAATAGTCAATTAAACATGTAAAACCACCAGTTAAGACTGCTCCTAATATAATACCAAAGAGTTGTGAATCTAAAAATTCTTTTAAAAAGATATGCATTATGGATCCTTTTTTATTTAGTTTATCATAAATAAAAGAATGCATAAGTTATTAAAATAGAATTCTATTTAAATTAACATACTTTTCATTAAACGTTTTCCCATATTTCCACAGCTCTTCAGCCAGGTGTAAATGAAATCTATGAGCAAATGAGCGGCTTAAAACTTTTCTATAACTTCTCAAATAAATATTTTTTATTTCCAAGCGTTCATCATTACTATGCTTACGTGCATCTTTAAATATCAAGTACTTATCAGATACAAATAACTTGTGGTCATATAAATATAAATAAACTTTTGTATTCATATAAATCCTTTCTTGCGGTATTTTAGGAGATTTTTCAAAGTATTTAAAAAGTTCATTCTTTTGTTGTTGATAAATAATTGTCCTAAAATATTGATAAAAATTATTCATAACATGTTTTGAAAAACCAAATAAATCAATCATTTTTAAAACTTCTATATCAGTACAAAAACCTTTTATTATATAATCTATGTCCGTTTTGGAATGATGTTGAAAAAATTGCGGAAGTCGCTGTTTGCTACTACCTTGTTCTTTATTATATAAATATATATTGTCTCTAAAAATAAGTTTCCCCTCTTGAACCAATGTCAAAAGAAGTAACTCTAAAACAGCCTCATCAACATCTTCGGCAATAGTCGAAATCTCATCAAGTGTAAATTTATCCAACCTTTTGCAAAGCCTTAATATTCTGTCTTTCATTTAATATTCCTTTCAAAGTATATTCGTCAATCTCTTGTATTTTGTTAGTTTCAGACAGTTTTTCTATTTTATTAATCAATTTAACCAGCTGTCTGAACTGGTTTGTCCTTGTTGCAAGGTAATTAATGGCATCAGGAGTAAACTCCAAATCCGTTATTTGTTGAAGAATGTCTGTAATATCGTCTTGATTAAATTGTTCAAACTTTAGTGTTTTGTAAAGTCTGTCCACCAGATGCGGATATCTTGCAAGTTTTTTATCTGCCGATCCCATCCCGACTAAAACTATCGGGCAGGCTGTTTTATCGTGCAAATCCCTTAAAGTCTCAACCGTATGTTTTTCAATCAAATAGTCAATTTCATCAACAATGATTACTTTAGGGTGCTGTCTTAAATATTTTTCTATGAGTTCAAAGGTTTCTTGGGTATGCCAGTATGGATCCTCCCCGAGTTCTTCCGCAATCTCAGATAAAAGCCATCTGCTCGTCATTCCCTGAGTTGCCCTTACATACACAGAATCGTTTTTATCCGCCCACCACTGGATTGTCTGTGATTTTCCGAGTCCATGGTCTCCGTAAACTAATGCGAGTTTCGGAATATTCGGCGGAAGTTTCTGCAACTCATCCATCAACGCTACAAACCGCTTCACGTTTTTTGTTTTAATAAATGTTTTCTTCATAATTTAATCTCCATATATATTTATGTACTCATCGCTTTTTATATAATCCGCAAGCCATTTTCTATCCTGTGGATTTGTTGTTCCGTTTGTCATCAACCACTCGTATTTTTCATAATTTGAATTAAACATCGGAACATTCATCTGCCGTTCACGAGGGGTTAATTTCTTGGGGGCTCGCATTAAACGGCGTTGCGAGTCTTGCTCAACGCAAGCCTCTCCAGCCTCTGCTCGCCTCCGCCGTTCACGTTTTTGTTTTGGTTGTTCTTCTATTTCTAAAACAGGTTCCGGTTCGATTTCTAAAACTTGAAGTTCGTCTTTAGTGAATGTCTTTTTAATTTGTTTGACAAGTCTGCTTTTAATTTTCTGTTGCTTTTGGTACTGCTGTTTGTATTCCTCCATATCTTTAACTGTACCGAGAACATTTGCCATCGGATGAACTTTTTGAACTCTGTGAGCCACGCATAAAAACTCGCCTTTTATTGAATAAACATAAACCTTTGAAAGGTCAAACAAACTGTATCGGACATAAACCTTATCCCGAAGTCCAAGGATAACGTCACTCCTGTAATGCATTCCGAGGAACGTTATTCCATGCTTGTTTATTGTCCTTGCCTCGGTTTTCATCATTAAATGGTCAAGTGCAGATTTATTAATATCTTGTTTCCGAACAGAATTTAATACCTCTTGAATGCTCCTTGAACGATCATTAGGACAAGTTTTTTTATTTCTGTATTCCAGCCAGGCATTAATATATTTAATAACATCTTGTACTGTCGGAATATTTCCTTTGGTTTGGTGATTATGAAGTTGCAAGTGCAATTTTTCATTTCTATTCATCCACGCAGGGCGGTTTTCAATGGAAGTACCAATATAACTTGGCATAAGTTTTTCAAATTCTTCCTGAAAATCTAAGAAAAACCTTTCTATGACTTTTGCACGTGCATTGTAAGGTTTGGCAAAAACGGAGTGGATACCTAAATTGGCATACACTCCGTTAAATATCCCCTCATCGAAATCGCAAGATTGAAAATACTTCGCCTTGAACGCTTTTCCGTTATCCTGATACACAACTTTCGGAATAACACCTAAATTAATGATTGCATTTCTAAGGGCGGAGGCTATACACTGAGTATTTTCTGTCATCATAATTTCATACCCGACCAATGCCGTTGATTTCCAGTCTAAAAAACCGACCAAAGTTGCTCTGGTCGGTTTTCCTGTAAACGGATTTATTACCTGAAAATTAAGAACGTGTCCGTCTGCGATTAGGACATCTCCCACTTCAATTTTAGAAATATCTCTTTCTATATACGGTTCAACTTTGTCATGATACGCTTTCATGCCCTCTCGTCTTAACACCCACTCCGCATAATTGTTTTTTCTGAAATGTTCCGCAAATCTTTTGAAAGTTATATTACTCGGCAGAGCATCTTCATCATATCCTTTTTTTATCAATACTTGTTTTGCAAGTCTGATTGCCGTATTGTATCCGAATTTATTCTGATGAAGTAAAAGAGCAAGCAGAACATTTTTCATGTTTTCATCCAAAATTCCGTTATACTCACCCTGTTTTGTTATTTTGTATTGGGGTATTAGGGATTCTGCGTTGCCTGTTTTCTTGTAGGCTTGTATGTATCTTCTCAATGTTCCTATTGAAATACTGCCCAGAAATTCGTATGCTTTTGGTAAATACAAACCTGAATTATACAGGTCTAAAAATTCAGCATCAGCCTCTTTTATTCTCGGATATTTATTTCTATGTTCAAGTGCGGCTTTAACAATGTTCATTCTGTGATTTGCCGTCTGTCTTGCTTTGTCTGTAATAACAGGCGGATTGTAATTCAACGGAACAATTGCCGTTGATTTGGTTTCGCATTCCCGAAGTTTTTGTTGTAATTCAGGTTCTAAACTCGAAAACAATATTTCGTATGAGATACCGCCGTTAACTTTAACTTCCCTTGAAATATATTTGCTTTCAGGTTTGTTTATTTCCATTCGAATTGAACGGGTACTCTTCAAACCCTTAGCCTGTGCGATTTCTTTAATAGTTACATATTCATTCATGGTACACACACCTTAACTCGGAAGATTAGGAATTGGAACACCACTTCCGAGTATTGGCAACAACTCTTAACATACTTACGCAATCAAAGATTGCTTGTATATTAGAGTTTTGCATCCATCATTCTAAGGCTCGCTATACCTCGCCAAGAATGAATGTATGTCGGTTTTGTATCAATTAAAAAATTTAACAGAACGGCAGAATTTTCAAAAACCTCAAACGACTCACTTGCCCAAAATAATCATACCATTTGTACCAAGCCTTAATCGCCCTAAAACACAAGCAGAAAGAGGGTTGTAATCCTTTTGCCCGAAATAATCACACCATCTGTGCCGAGTAGAAAAAGAGTAAAAAGAGTATTTATGGTACACATGGTTTGATTATTTCCTACCCCTAAAATCCGCTACACAAGCCGATTGCCCGAAATAATCGCACCATCTGTCATACGCAAAGCACTCACTTTATTACAACTACACTTGAGCGGGGCGGGCAAATAGGGGGCAAAAGTAAAAAAAGGGTTTCAAATAAAAAACTGAAACCCTTTTTTAAATGGTTGCGGGAGCTGGATTTGAACCAACGACCTTCGGGTTATGAGCCCGACGAGCTACCAGACTGCTCCATCCCGCGTTAAATT
>CANUDF010000028.1 GCA_947857085.1 Candidatus Gastranaerophilales bacterium
CCTTTACAATAGGAGATTGACAATAGATATCATTGGGTATGAGAAGAGATAGTTGGTATAGAGGGAACGAAAGTTCCCTTTTTTATTTATGTATGTTATATTCATTTTATGAAGAATTTTGCAATCTGCTACAACAAAACAATTGAGCATTCAGTGGAGGTTATGTCTGAATTAAGAGAGATTTTGCGCCAAAATAATGTTTCTGCTGATGCGCTTGATATTGATGAATTAAAAAACGGTTACGACTTTGTTTTTGTAATAGGAGGAGACGGTACAATACTTAAAGCAGCAAGATTTTATGCAAAATTTTCCACCCCTATCTTCGGGGTAAATTTAGGAAGACTTGGATTTTTGTCACAATCGTCAAAAGAAGATATAAAAATTTCAGTTGAAAAAATTCTTAAAGGCCGATTTTTTGTTGAAGAAAGAATTATGCTTCAAAGCGGTGACAAAATTGCATTAAACGATTTTGTGGTGAAAGGTACAACAACCGGCCGAACCTCAAGATTTTCGCTCAAAATCAACGGAAAACTCGTTTGTGACTATCTTGCAGACGGAATTATCGTGACAACACCTACAGGTTCCACAGCCTATGGACTTTCTGCGGGAGGGCCTGTTATATCTCCTGCCCTGAATGCATTTGTTATAGTCCCGATTTGCCCGCATACTCTTACCGCACGTCCTATAGTCATTCCGGATAATGAAGTCATTACAATATGTTCTGATAAAGATTTAACAAACTATGTCGCATCAACCGACGGACAGGAATTCTACGAGTTTGTACAGGAAATTGAAATTAAAAAATCACAATATACTGCAAAACTCGCACTTCTTGATGGCGTTGAATTCTACTCTGTATTAAGGAACAAACTTCATTGGGGAATTTCTCCTGCTAAGATTTAATTTTGTTGATAATAAACTTTATTAATATAACCAGATAACTTGCCAAAACATAATAAATTAGGTTTCTGGCCGAACCAAAAAGATAATGCACCCACAGCATAAAAAGTATTGCATTAAAAATCGGAACAAACCAGATTACTTTCTCAGAAATTTTAAACCTCAGAGGCGCAAATACCGTGTATAACGGTATTATAATCGTGAAAATAAAAATGGTTAATCCTAAAAAAGCTATTGACATAGCAAAGCATACGCATGCTAAAGGTACAATTAAATATATTAAAAGGCTCTCTATTATGTATTTTTGCAAATTTGACAGTTTCATATTTCTGATTATATCATGCTTTTGGGAAAAATTTTATTAACTTTTGTTCATAATTGGTAGGGAAATTATTGTACTTTTTTTCTATTTAAAATAGTATGTTAATATATTATTATCGAACCCGCTTAGTCGAAGTGGGGAAAAATAACCCAAAATAAGTAATATTACAACATATAAGAGGTAACAATAGTGGAAAATTTCGTATCAGATATCTTTGCTAAAAAAGATGAAACAACCAGCAGTCCAATCAACAGGTCTCCAATCAACCCTACAAATATTAAAGTAGTCGGCGTCGGCGGCGGCGGCGGAAACGCTGTTAACCGAATGATAAAAGCCGGTTTATCAGGTGTAGAATTTTGGTTGATGAATACAGATTTACAAGTTTTGGAATATGGCCAAACTAAAAATAAAATTCAATTAGGCGCAGCATCAACAAACGGTTTAGGTGCAGGCGGCGATCCTTCAATCGGTGAAAAAGCAGCCGAAGAAGCTCAGCAAGAAATTACAAACGCTTTAGAAGGCGCTGATATGGTATTTATCACTGCAGGTATGGGCGGCGGAACAGGTACAGGGGCAGCTCCTGTAGTTGCTAAAATCGCAAAAGAGTTAGGTATTTTGACAATTGCAGTTGTTACAAAACCTTTCTCATGGGAAGGTAAAAAACGTCAAAATCAAGCTGTTCAAGGGCTTGAAAAACTTAGAGAAGCTGTTGATGCAGTAATCGTAATTCCTAACGATAAATTGTTACAAGTTGTTGACAGACAAGTTTCATTAACTGAATCATTTATAATAGTTGATGAAGTTCTGTTACGTGGTGTTCAAGGTATTTCTGATATCATTACTGTTCCAGGGCTTATTAACGTTGACTTTGCAGATGTTAAAAATGTTATGCAAGCTTCAGGTTCAGCTCTTATGGGTATCGGCCGCGGCCAAGGTGAAGGCAGAGCTATTAAGGCTGCTGAAATCGCTATTAACTCTCAATTACTTGAAACATCTATCAATGGAGCCTCAGGTGTTATTGTTAATATCACAGGCGGCCCTGATATGACACTTCACGAAATTACTGACGCTGCTAATATTATTCACGATGCAGTTCTTGATGACGCTACTGTTATTATTGGTACTGCTGTTAATGAAAATATTCAGGGTGAAATTCAAGTTACCGTTATTGCAACAGGTTTTGAATTAAAAAATCAAATACCTGAAGAAAAGATGGAAACAAGACAGTTAAATGCCGCGGACTTCTTTGCAAGTACAGGTTCATTTAACCAACCAAGAAGAACTTCTATTCCGGAAGTTTCACCAAGTTTTACAAATATTGAAATTCCGGATTTTCTGAAAAAGTAATTATAAATTGCGGAAGTATGAAAAAGTGGGGACGAAGTAATTCGTCCTCTTTTTACTGTAATATTTTATTATGTAACAAAATGTAAAGATAAATTTAAAAACGTCTAAAGCTAGCTTATACTGCCTGTATGGTATGGTATGGTATGGTCGAAGTATCCCTATAAGGAGTAAATTATTTTATTCGGAAATTTTTAATAAATACATAGGGGATAATTAATATTTATTAGAATTGGAGGACATTATGGGAATTAATGGGACTAGTTTTGATGCAAAGTTTGCGGCTTATGAAAAGTATTTAAAATCAGATGCTAAAAATCTGGGATTGTCAGGAGAAAAGCTGGGAGAGCAGCTTGGCAGATATACTGTAGGCTTGCAATATGACGAAACAAAAGCTGCAAATAAGGCTTTTGGCAAGCAATATGGCAAAGAGCTTGCAATTGAAAAACAAGCAAAACGTAATGAATATGTTAAATTCTGGGAAGATGCACTTGCACGAAAAGATGATATAGATGCTAAAAAAGCGGCGATTAAGGAAAGATTGAAATATAAAGGACAAAAATCAGGTGTTGTTATTGCAGACGAAATTGCTCAGGCAAAAATTGATGCATCAGCTAATAAATCTAAGGTAGCGGAGTTGGAAAAACAACTGAAATATGAACGCGGCAAGCTGGAGCGATTTAAAAAGTTAGCTCAAAATAAAGGTGAAGTATCTGGCGTAGTTAAGGCTGATAAGATTGCAGAAGCAAAACGTTTGGCAAAAGGCGGTAAATTAAGTAAATTTTTTAAAGGTAAAAAAGGAAAAGCCGGGCTTATTTCAGCCGCAGTGCTTGCTGTAGGTGCAGGTTTATATGGACTATTTAAATCCGATAAAAAGGATAATACAGTACCGATTAAAAATGAAATACAAAATGATAACAGCCAGAAAACTATAAATCTGGATAATCAAGTTATCAATAATAATGATGTAGATGTAGATTCTACAAAGAAACAAGATACAAGTGTTCCATTGTCAGAAGTTGTCAATGAGTCTGAAGACGATATTATAGATCCCAAAAAAGGCGAAGATTTATACACAGTTGTAAAGGGTGATTGCGTTTGGAATATAGCAAAAGCTCACCTCAAAGATTTGAACAAAGACAAGGCTGATTATGAACCGACAAATCTTGAAATTCTAAATCATACACTGGAACTTATGGAAATAAATGGTTTAAAATTTGAAAGTGACGGTTATCATGTAATGATTAGACCGGAAGATAAACTAAAACTTGCAGCTTAATGCCCAAATAAAAATACCGCTCAATTGAGCGGTATTTTTTTACTAAGTTAAAATTAGTCTTGAGCGTGTCCTGCTGTACCCAAAACGTCGCGCATTTTGTGTATAACCATTTCTTTAACAGCAGTTCTGCCAGGACCCATATATTCACGAGGGTCAAATTTTTCTGGGTGTTCAACAAAGAATTCTCTGATTGTTGAAGTCATTGCAAGTCTTAAGTCTGTATCGATGTTAATTTTTGCAACACCGTGTTTAGATGCATAGTTCAGCATATCTTCAGGAACACCTTGAGCATCAGGCAGATTGCCGCCAAATTTATTACATTTAGCAACGAATTCAGCAGGAACTGAAGATGAACCGTGAAGAACTAACGGATAATCATATCCAACAGCTTCATTAACAGCTTTTTTAATTGCAGCCAATCTTTCAAAATCAAGCTTAGCTTCGCCTTTGAATTTGTAAGCACCGTGAGAAGTACCGATAGCAACGGCTAAAGAGTCGCAGCCTGTTTCTTTAACAAATCTTGCAGCTTCTTCTGGATCTGTATAAGTTGAATCAGCAGCGTGAACTTTAACATCATCTTCAACACCGGCTAATTTTCCTAGCTCAGCTTCAACTGAAACTCCGCGAGGGTGAGCGTAATCAACAACTTGTTTTGTTAATTTAATATTTTCTTCTAACGGGAATCTTGAACCGTCAATCATAACAGATGAGAAACCGCCGTCAATACAAGCTTTACAAATTTCGAAATCAGCACCGTGGTCTAAGTGTAAAGCGATAGGTACTGTAGTTGTAGCTAATGCAGCTTCTACAAGTTTGATTAAATAAGTTTGATTAGCATATTTTCTAGCACCTGCAGAAACTTGTAAGATAATAGGTGATTGAGTTTCTTCAGCAGCTTCTGCGATACCTTGAAGAATTTCCATGTTGTTAACGTTGTAAGCACCGATAGCGTAACCGCCTGCTAATGCTTTTTTGAACATTTCGCCTGTTCCAACTAATTTTCTTTCACTCATTTGAGTTCTCCTTCTTTCTGTAAAATTTTACACACAACAAGTGTATTACAAACATTTGCGGATTACAAGTAGGATAGCACAAGAGGATATCGTTAAGATATATTAAAATTGTATATAACTCTTTACAAACCTGTAAATGATTGCTATAATAGGCGTAAAGGTTAATGAATTTAAAAAAATAAATATTAAGGTAGCAAAAAAAGTTTTTAGCAGTTTTAAAAAGAAAAATTACTAAAAACAAGGAGTTGGTATGGCAATACAAGCATTATCAAGTGTTACAAATAACGCTTATTCAAAAGTAAGTTTTGGAAAACGCGGGGAAAAACCTGCAAAAAATCACTCAAATCCGCATGTTGCGAGTTCATTGAAAGCTGTTCCGCTGGCAGCATTAATTGCAATGAGCCCTTTGAATACAACAAATGCAAAAGATATAATGCGTTCTGAATATAACCAGAATACTATTGAACTGGCACAACAACCACAAGAAGGAAATCGGATGTTTTTATATCCCAAACTATTTAAGTCTGCAAATGGTAATAATGTTGTTGTAGCTGCTGTAAATACTAAAGGTCAAGAAGACAGTTTTGATAAAATAATATTACAATCAGGTGGATTTGAATTTGAAGCGAAAGATCTTGTAGATCGTGAAATATATTTATATTCTGGAAATGGCGGTAAGGAAGGGCCTTTACAAATTAAAGAAGTTATAACAGAAACTGAACTTGATGGCAAGAAACAACGTTTTAGTTTTGTTGATCCGCAGATTGTTAATTACGTTGAAAATATTGTAGCTCAATCAACTAATGAAAGTAATATTAAAGGTATACGTAAAGCTAATAGTAATTTGATTATTACACCACAAAAATGTGATTTAGCTTTTGTTGATGATAATTATATTAAAAATACGTTTATTCCAAAGATGAAAGAAAATTTCACTCATTGGTTTTATTCAGAACTTATGGCAAAAACTAAAGAAAAAGGTAAAGAAAAAGGTATATTAACAGAATTAAAGGATCTGTCGATAAAGAGTGATGGTACATTTGGTGATTATACAATCAGATTTTATGACCTAGACAAGGATACGAATAATTTCGAGCTTATAACTATTCAAAAAGATGGTGAAAATGAATACTTTTTCAAAGGATTTACTGAGATAGATGGAAATTTGCTCGGGGTTGATGATCAGATACCTACTGGTAAAATTTTTGCTATCAGATTACAGCAAAGTCTTCTGGAATTAGCTGCAGATGGTGAGTCTTTAATTATGACTGATGACTTCTTATTAGGGGATTTGCTGAATGCACTCAAATCGCCAAAGTTTAATACAAAAAATGCGGGTTATCTTTCTATAAATTCTAAAACGGCAAATATTGGTCTTGGAAATGATTAATACATTGTAAATAAATGTAACAACATGAAAACATGCTGAAATAGTCCGTATGGGTATGTTTTTATATAGATAGTGTTAAAACTGAGAGAAAATAATGGCTTTAGGTGATAATACAATTAAACAAAATTTAGGAGTACAACAGGTACAGACTGGTAATGTAGATGGAGCAACATCTACAAGTTCCGGACAAAATAATATTGTTGTAAAGTTTAATGTTGATAAAGAATTATTAAAGAAGTTAGGTTTAACATCTGAGCAATATTTAAGTCTGCCCGCTGATAAACAGACCGAATTATTAAATCAGGCAAGGCAAATATTAGTAGAAGACGATTTTCAAATTAAAGGCTTATATGTTGAAAAAACTTCTCAAAAACCGGCTGCTGTAAATACAGAAGCTGTTGCAGACAGCCCTGAAAGTGCGAAAACGGAATCTTCTTCAATACCTCAGATAACGGAAGATGATTGGAAAGATATGTCTGCTAAAGAACGCGAACTTTATATAAAAGCATTGACGGATGAAACGGTATTAAAAGATGTTCCTGCAGACAAGAAAGGTGAAGTACTTAAAACACTTATAGATAACAGAATTAAACAAAACCGTGATATTTCTGATGAAAAATGGGAGAAAATGTCTGATAAAAGAAAAGAAAAAATTCGTCAAGATTTTATATCAGACTTTGAACTTGTTATTGAAAACGGTTTTACTAAAAAAGATTTTGAAGCTTTATCTTTTGAAGATAAAATGCATCTTGAAATTGATTTGAAAGACAAAAAAATAAAAAATCTTACAAAATATATAGATGATATGAATGTAAATTTTGAAGCCGGAAGTAATGTTGAAGAATTTGTGGCATCAAAAGAGGATTTAATGAAAATGATAGCTTCCGAACAACGTGCAAAAGAAAGAGCAGTTGCCAAAGATCGTTTGTTGGAAAGTTTAAATAATCTTAATATGTCTTTTCAACCGGATGCGTCTGTAGATACGGTACCTCAGAAACAGGATATGATTGAACAGTTACAAGGAATCGCTTCATCTAAATCTGGTGCTCCACAAAATATAACTTTAGAAGAATTTAAAAGTGAATATGGGCATGATGCAGATTTTTCAAGTCAAAATTATGTGCAGCGCTATAAAAAAATGATTGGAGCTAGACTCAAAGATTTAACTCCACAAGAGCAACTTAAGTACAGACTTTATGCTATAAATAATACTACGCAAATTTTGCTTGAAGGAGCAAATTCTTCAGATCCTAAAGTTAGAGCAAGAAGTGAAGCACAGTTAGAACATTACTTAGATGTAGCTCTAGATCTTGGTATTAACGACGAAACTATTGTCGAAATAGAGAATGGCTCATACTCGGATGAAGAATGTAAGTTGATAATTGAACTTTTAGATGTTTCTTCAAGGCATACGTGCGGAAAGAAACGGCCGGAAAGAGCAGATATAGAACGTGCCCAAAGAATAGCTAGAGTACAAGGTGTATTAGTCGAAAGAGGTTATAATCCTAGTGAAGATTTTGACGCATTATATGAAAATGTTGCTTATACAGAAGCTGTCGGTGACGGATTAAGAACCAAAAAAGGTTCTAAAGCCATTCATTCTTATTTGACTAGAATGGTACCTAAATTGTCATCTGAGTTACAAAACGTTGAATTTGATAAAAACTTTAATTACACAGATACTCTGAGTAATGAAGAAGATAGAATAGCTGCCCAAAATTTAATGACTGACACAATCGGCGATTTGGATGTAAAGAATCAAGCCGGTGCTTTCAAAACAATTATGACATCAAAGTTTGATCAGGTTCAGGAACACGCTGCAAATAATATTTATACATTAGATGAAAGTGTAAGAGACTGGGCTGCTGATTATACAAAATCTTTGGGTAAAGAAAACCTTACTAATGCAATAAGAACAGAAGCTCCTGCAGCAGATACCAAATCTCTGGACTCTGTTTCCCAACAGACAGCACAGACAGGTACTTCTGATGTTTCAATGAGCTCTTATAAAACAAATACTATATCTAACACTATTGCGGAAAACTATACCGTTCAATCTTATGAAAAATTATCCGCTAATACTAAGGCTGCTTATAACGAAATAACACTTAAGGACGGCAACCTTTCCCGCGATGAAGCAGTAAAATATTTCAAGACTCTTTCTAAAAAAGAACAAAGTGAGCTTTTGAAATCACTGCCTAATCAAGTATTCAGTAAACTTCCAATCACTGTCTGCGAAGAATTCCCTGAATATATTCAGGCGTTTGTCGACAGAGGCAGAGGTATTGAAATTATCACGGGCTGCAGTTCTATCACAGCTGACAGTGCTATAAGAAAAATGAAAAGTGGAAGCAGTAGAATTAAAAATCAATTAAATGAATTTATTATAAGTAATCCAGCAAGGTTCACGAAAATTTCGCAAGAACATGCAGAAAGAGCACTTGATATTAATAAAGAATCTAAAACAGAACAGGAAAAGCCGCTGCGCTTAAAAGCTTGATTTTCAAAGATGTTTATTGTTTAATTGTCTTACAGCAATGTTTTTGCATTGCGAGTCCACAAGAAAGAAGACAATTTTAATTGCCGAAAAATATAACATTAGCTAAACACGCAGGTTTTTGCTACGGCGTAAAAAGAGCCGTCGAAACTGCAAAAAAATTAAAAGCCGAAAATCCTGATAAAAATGTTTTTGTGTTGGGTGAGCTTATCCACAACACTCAGGTTATCCATGAACTGGAAGCTTTAGGGATTAAAACTCTTAATGAAATTCCGGAAAAAGGCGAGGGAATTTGTGTTATAAGAAGCCACGGTGAAAGCCCGCAGGTTATTGAAAAGATTAAACAAGCGGGATTTGAGCCCGTTGATTTGACATGCCCTGATGTTAAAAAAGTTCAGCAAAAAGCAATTGAACTTGCAAAAGACGGTTATTATGTAGTAATCGTAGGGAAGTCCGAACACCCTGAAGTGATTGCAATTCGCGCTAACGCCGCACTTTATACAGATAAAGTTGTAGTGGCAAGCTCTGTTGAAAAATTAAAACCGATCGAGGCAGAATTAAAATCCCATAGAAAAATCGGTGTTGTTGTACAAACCACACAAAGAATTACAACTCTTACTCCGATTGTTGGATACCTTACCGCAATTGCAAAAGAACTTCATGTGGCAAATACAATCTGTGCCAGCACGTCAATGCGCCAGACAGAAGCCAAAGAACTTGCACAGAACAGCGACCTTATGATAGTTGTTGGTTCCAAAAAAAGTGCGAACACAACCCACCTTGCGGAAATTTTGAAAGATATTACTCAAACTATTCATATAGAAAACGCCAATGAACTTCAGGGATATAAAGACCTGATTAATAAGGCGGAAAAGATTTCAATCACTGCCGGAGCCTCAACTCCGCAGGAGGTTATAGAAAACGTCATTAATAAAATTAATTAGAAAAGGAGAATAACAAAAATGACAACAACATTAGAAAAACCATCATTAGATGAATTCGAAAGACTTTTGGAAGAAAGCTTTTCAAAATCTTATTCTGTAGCTGATATCGTTGAAGGTACAGTTGCAAAAAAAGAGCAAGACGGTTACTTAATCAGCATTCGCGGTGCTAAAACAGAAGCATTTTTGCCTAACAAAGAAATTCCGTCAGGCGAAGGCGCTGAAACTCTTGAAATCGGCGATATTAGAGAATTTTATGTTCTTAAAGAAGAAAACGATGAAGACGGTATGCTTCTTTCACTTAAACGTATTGCTTTTGCTCAAGCTTGGGCTCAATTGAATGACGCGAAACTTCAAGGCGACACAATCCTTGCCAAAGTTGTTTCAATTGTAAAAGGCGGCGTTTTGGTTGATGTGGCTGATTTAAAAGGCTTTATTCCGTCATCTCAATTAAGAACAGGTACTCCGTTTGACGGTTTGGTAGACCAGAAAATCGAAGTTAAAGTTCTTGAAGCTGACCCTAAGAAAAATAAATTAATCCTTTCTCAACGTCAGGCTGTTGCTGAACAACGCGATCAGGTTGTTGATAACATTCTTTCAACTCTTGAAGAAGACCAGATTGTTAAAGGTGAAGTTGTGAGAATAGCTGATTTTGGCGCATTTGTTGACATCAACGGTATTGACGGTTTGCTTCCGATTTCAGAAATTTCATGGTCAAGAATCAAACACCCGTCTGATGTAATTTCTCTCGGTGAAACAATCGAAGTTAAAATTATCAAAATTGACAGTGAGTTAAAGAGAATTTCATTGTCTTTAAAGAGAATGGGCGAAGATCCATGGCAGCAAATCGAAGGTCAGTTTGAAGAAGGTCAGGTAATCACAGGTACTGTTAATAAAGTTACCGGTTTCGGCGCATTTATTAACATTTTCCCAGGTGTTGAAGCATTACTGCCTGTTTCTGAAATGGCAGAAGAAAACGTTAATCCGTTCAATCAATTCAAAGTCGGCGACAGTGTAGAAGTTCTTATAAAGAAATTCACTCCGCAAGAACACAGAATTGCTTTGAGCGTTAAAGATATTAACAAAGAAGCATAGTCAAAGCTAAAATAAAAAGACCTCCAAAAATGGAGGTCTTTTTTATTATTTGCTTTCATAAATCAGGTCGTTCACTGTAATCCCAAAAACTTCTGCTATCTTTACTAACATTGTAAGTTTTGGATTTATCTTCCCATTTTCAAGAAAACTTATTTGTTGTTGTGAAATGTCCGCAAGCTCTGCAAGTTGCTCTTGAGAATAGTCGTGTTTTGCCCGTAGAACTTTCAAATTTTTTGCTAATGTGTACTTTAACAATTTTTCGTCCATTCAAATATTATATATTGCAAAACAAATATAGTTTATAGTAAAATATGTATAAAATATTGATAATAAAAATAAAATATTGAAAAATGAAATAGAAGTGGATAAATTAAGTCTTAACTTATACGATTTTGAACTTCAAATGTTAAGACTTAAAGATTTGCTTGATGTTATAAATTTTTATTTAGTCAGCAATGAGGAGCATTACGATACAGCGGTTAATGTTATGCAAATTTATATGGAACAATTTCAAATGCTTCAAAAAAATTATGAAAGACTGTTCAAACTTATTAATTCACACTATTCTCCGAAGTAGTTTTTAAGGCCTACGGTCAGGTGCTTGTTTTTACAAAGCTTTTTCAATTTTGCAATTGCTCTGTTTTCAATCTGTCTGATACGTTCTCTGGAAACCCCGTATTGAGAGCCTATTTCATCAAGAGTTTTCTTTGCACCGTTATTATCCAATCCATAGCGCAAAATCAGAACGTCGCGTTCTTTCTGGCTCAACTGGTTTAAAATTCTTCTTATATCGTCAAGCAGGTTTTCCTGAGAAACTCGACTATCGGGAGTTATTGTGCTTTCATCAACAATAAAGTCTGATAATTTTGTTGCATCTTCGTCAGAACTTGCCGGTGTATCCATACTTATTGTTGACTGGGCTGCTTTGACAATTGATGTAAGCTTGTTAACAGGAACACCTAATCTGTATGCGATTTCCTGTTTTGTCGGAGGGTGTCCGAGTTCTGTTGTCAAATCTAATGTTGCACGGCGTATTTTACCCAGTGACTCTATCATGTGGATAGGAAGCCTTATTATTCTGGCTTTGTCAGCAATTGCACGGGTTATTGATTGTTGTATCCACCATGTTGCATATGTTGAAAATTTGTAGCCTTTTGTATAATCAAATCTTCCTGCGGCTTTCATCAACCCCATATTCCCCTCCTGAATTAAATCAAGAAAAGAAAGTCCGCGACCGATGTATTTTTTGGCAATACTGACAACAAGACGGAGGTTTGCATTTACAAGCAGGTCTTTTGAAAAATCGTCACGTTCATCTTTTATTTTTTTTGCTAAATCGAGTTCCTGTTCTGCTGATAAAAGAGGAATCTTACCTATTTGCTGCAAGTAAATCCTTACGCTGTCATCAGCATTTACTGATGATAAGCTTTCCTGAATTTTCGGGTCCTCTACTGATTCAAGCACATTATCATCTTCATCTTCATTTTGTAATTTATGAAAGTCGATGTTGTCGTCAGATATATCGTCGGTTAATATTCCAAATTTTTCAAACTCTTTCTTCATGTTTTTCGCTCCGTAATTTTATATTACAACAACTTTCGGGCAATAGTTTATTTTTTAATATTATTTAACTTTTGCCTTAAAGTTTCAAAGATTATTGCGCTCAGGGCATTGGAAACATTCAGCGAGTTAAAATCATTCATCATCGGGATTTTGACTATAAAATCTGATAGTTTCAGTAATGACTTTGAAACTCCTGCGTGTTCGGCGCCCATAATTATTGCGGAATTCATGTTGCAATAATCTATGTTGTAATAATTATCTTTTGCGGATGCATCAGTAGCAATTATCCACCAGTCGCTATTTTTTAATTTTTGGACAGCGTTAACCAGACTATTGACTTTTATTATTGGAATATGATTGATTGCCCCCGCACTTGTTTTCTCAACAATAGCGTTCACCAGCACATTCCTTCTTGACGGAATAATTATTCCCGATACCCCTGCACATACGCAGGTTCTTATAATAGCCCCAAGGTTGTGAGGATCCTCTACGCCGTCAAGGATTACAAGCGAGGCATTTTCGTGTATTTGTCCCAAAAAGTCTTCAAGCTCCATATATTTAACCGGTGAAACCTGTGCAATAACGCCCTGATGATTGTATTCGGCATATGGTTGGAATTTTTCTTTTGCAACAAACTGAAAAACAACACCGTTTTGTATGGCAAGTTCTTTGATTTTGTTTAATTTCGCATCGCTATGAATATTTTTTGAAATAAGAATTTTGTTTATCTGTCTGTCACCGGCAATTAAGGCTTCCAGAACCGAGTTTTTGCCGAAAATTACATCGCTCATTATTTTGAAACCTCTAACATTCTGTCAATACAGCCTAATGCTTTTTGAGCTAATTCTTTATCAACATCTATTTCGTGTTCTTCATGTAATAAGGCATTGTAGATGTCATCAAGGGTATGCCATTTCATATTAGGACAAATTATATTATCCTTTATCATTATGAATTCTTTTTCCGGCAGGTCGCGTTTAAGTCTGTCAAAAACACCTTTTTCCGTTGCAATTATGAATTGTTTTGCACTGCTTTCCTGTGCATACTTCATAATTCCGGTAGTACTGCCAACATAATCGGAAACTTCTGTTACGGATTTGTGGCATTCAGGATGTGTCAAAACTTTTGCATCAGGGTATTTTTTGCGCATTTCGGCAACATCTTCTGCCTTGATTCTTAAATGTGTAGGGCAATATCCCGGATATGTAATTACTTCAACATTATTAAGCTTCGACTCTACCCATTTGCCAAGATATGTGTCGGGCAAAAACAAAACTTTATCTGTTTTTAAACTGTCTACAATTTTTATTGCATTTGAACTTGTACAGCAAATATCACATTCAGATTTAACCTCTGCTGTTGAATTTATATAACATACTGTAGGAATTCCCGGATATTTTGATTTGAACTCCCTTAGCTGCTGCAAGTTAACCATATCCGCCATAAGACAGCCGGATTCAAGTCTCGGCAGCAGAACTTTTTTATCGGGGGAAAGGATTTTAGCAGTCTGTGCCATAAAATAAACACCTGCAAAAACGATTATATCGGCATCAGTGTTTGCAGCCATCTGGCTTAAATATAAAGAATCGCCTACATAGTCTGCAACTTCGTCTATTTCAATATTCTGATAACAGTGTGCTAAAATTACGGCGTTTTTCTCTCTTTTTATTTTTTTTATCTTTTCTATAATTCCATCCATTAAGGGTTTTATCCTCCATGTAGTGTAAATTTATGTTAAATTTGAGATGTTTATAAAATATATTGTATAATAAAAATAAGAATTAAGTGCAAATTTAACGGAAAATATGATAGAAAAATTTTTAAATGATTTATTATCACAGCTGGGAGCCGGTAGTAAAGAATTGGTTTATGTGTCTGTAACTCCCGGTGTCGGGCTTGAAGTAATTCAGGTAGATCCAGCTATAAAAACAGTAAAAAACTATGGACATAAGCCTCTGCAATACAGTGATGCGATGCGTGAAATTGCTGATTATGACGAATTTAGAACGACTTTGCAGGAATTATTTAGTGATTTAAATATTAACCCAAAATGCAATATCGTAATAAATTTGCCTATGGTTCATTTCGGTAAAATAGAGTTACCTTTGCTTTTAAATGATGAAGGTGTTACTGAAGCAATTATTTCAGAAGTGGAACAGTCTTATATTTTTAAACGCTGCGAGCCGGTTGTAAGTTGGTTTGAAGCCGCGTCGAGTACTGCATCTGATAGCCGTACAATTTTCTATTCTGCGATTCAAAAGCCTGCAATAGATAAAATTAAAGAAATTTTGACAGAAATTGGTGCAACTTTAAGCGGAGTTGAAATTTCTTTGATTTCAACACTTAGAGCTCTTTCGTTTTCCGGACTTACTGAAGTTCAAATGGAAGAAGGAACTCCATGGAATTTAATGATTGTTAATTCTACTGGATATGCATTGGTTTCTTTATCAGGGAAGAATATTGTTGATTATTATGAAGAACCTTTAGCACTTAAAACATATGAGCTTGACGAAATTTATGATGTAATTAATACTTCATCACAAATTGCACTAATGAACTTCCCTACAAATTACCTTTATGTAGTTTCAGAAACAGATTTGGTAAGTGCTGAACACCTTATCTCAAGAATGCAGTTTGAAGGTAAGGTTGACGCTCTTGAGAATAACAGTTTTAGAAAAAGAGAAATTCTTGCTGTCAGTTTAAATATTCTGCCTGATCAGGTTATGAAAATTTCTCTGGAATCTGTAGGTGTTGCTATTTCCAAAGTTTGCAGCTATCCTATACAACTTGATTTTTTGGGACTGAAAAATACCGAGACTTCCGGTAGTACTGTGGATGAAACAATTTCTTTCCATTTTAACGGAAAGGAGATTGTACTTACTGGTGCTGTATTGATGAAAATAGCCTATGTTATCGCGGCTATATTAATTATACCTGCGTTAGCGGCTTTGCTTTTTCTGCCAATGGTACAAAAAAGCCAACAGGCAAACTTGAATGACATAAATTCAAAAATTGAAAAAGTAGATACTGAAATTAAAGAGCTTACTGAACAAGCTTCTGCATCTGGTTCTTTTGTCGTTAAGACTGAAATAGAAAATGTATTAAAAAATAACAGAATAAAACTTATGTCATATTCTGCAATTGGAGAAGCTGTTCCTCAAGATCTCTGGATTACATATTTTGTTACTAAAGAAAATGGTAAAATTGATATTAAAGGGATAGCAGAAAATGTTGAGGATATATATATATTCTTCAAAAATATGAAAGACTTTTTAATAGATACACAATTACGTTTATATAAGCTTGAAATGCAGTCTAATTCATTAGATGAGGCTGTGTCGTCAAACGGTCCTGTTGCCTATGAGTTTGAAATTACAAATATGACTGAGGCCGAGTTGTCACCGGCATCTGCGGAAACAGCACCGGCTGCATCTGAGGCTGCCAAGCAGGCTTCTCCTGAATCTGCAGCAAAAAGGGATACAAAACAGGTGAAAGACTTAGAGCCGATAGATGTAGATGCAAAGTCTAAATAAGGATAATCAAATGCAGGAAATAGAATTATATTTAAGAAAATTTAAATCTGTAATTTTAATATTGCTCGGCACAATTCTAATTTTTGGAATTATAATAAGTCGTGTTGTTCCAATTGCCGTTGATATTTTTAAAATTATTGACAAGCATTCCAAAGCGGTTACTTCACTTGCTGATAAAGAAAGAACACTACAAAATCTTAAAGAAAAAACTGAAAAAGCTAATGCAGAAAGCAAAGATACACCCAAAGAATTTTTTAAATCTATTGAAAAAGGGCTTGATACAGAGTCTGTAATTGCAAATGAATTTTCGGAAATTTTAACATTGATACGCGGTAATTCTATTAAGACCCGTTCAATTAAATATCAATACGACCCTCAGGATGATAATTTTGTAAAGAATGTTCCTGATAAGTATAACGTTGCAAAACTTGATATCGAAATGATTGGAACTTATAAAGATTTTGAAGGTTTTTTGAAAGAACTTTATAAACATGAACATTTTTTGGATATTTCATCCATTGAAGTTGTTCCTTATCAGAAGGATAAAAAAATATTAATTATTAAGTTTCAGTTAAAGCTTTATGCGCAGAAATAGTTACTCTTTGAAAAGGTTATAGTCTATTGCGAACATTGCTTTTTTGTTTTGGATGCATGTCATACAAAAACTACTTTCAAGAGAATTTTTGCGGGCAAAATCTTTAAAATCACTTCCGCAGCGCCCCCTGTGGTCGTTTGCAAGAAAAGGACATGTGTATATTCCTCTGGCTGTTAAAATTCTTCCATATTCACAGTCCAAACTTTCTCTGGAAAAAT
The DNA here is from genome assembly GCA_947857085.1 of Candidatus Gastranaerophilales bacterium. Classification (GTDB taxonomy): domain Bacteria; phylum Cyanobacteriota; class Vampirovibrionia; order Gastranaerophilales; family Gastranaerophilaceae; genus SIG32. The sequence goes on from CANUDF010000028.1 coordinate 16,691, forward strand.
CAGAATTAACTTCCTGTGTGCTATTTTTATCATGCCATTTGTTTATTTTGAAATTGTTATCTTTTGCATCAAATCCTATTTTGCTGCAAACTTTTTGAAATTCAGAACGAAGAACCTCCTCACCCTCATTGTAGTAGTCTGTTATACTGAGAATCGGGTTAAAACCATATTTTACCAGACTTTTAATTGCATGAAGAACTTGTCTGTAAGTTCCTCTGCCGCGAATATCATCACTTTTTACTTCATTATAATGGTCTATGCTAAGTTTGAATATAATTTCAAAACAGCTTTCTCCTTCAACTCTTTTTAAAAAACGTGCCTTTTTTTCGTTTATAAATGAGCCGTTTGTAAATATGCATACATTGCACCTTTTAAGGCATAATCGTAATATATTATTAAAATCAGGATGTGTCATGGGTTCGGCTCCTGTAAGATAGATACATTCAATATTTTCATTATTAGTATCATTTAAGGCTTCCTTTATTGTATCAATTGAGATGAAATCCTTGATGTTTTTGCTTAAAGGAAAATCAATATAGCAGTGTTTACATCTTTGATTGCAGTTTTTTGCAGTTAATTCAATGAACAAATTATTAAAAGCTTTCATTTCACAAATTGGTGCAGTGTATATATTATTCATAGTAAATCCCCTTATCTTCAAAAATATTGTATGATTATGGAGATTAAATAAAATCCGCCAATTTGGCAATTAGTTCGGGTTGTCGGGATAGTTTGTAAAATGATGAGGTTTTTTATCGGATAACCATTTGCTCATTATATAATTTTCGTAACTTATTGCGAAATTGTTTAATGCATTAACAAGTACACGTCCGCTTTCTGATTTACCAACAATTAAAAAATCACCGGATTTGTTTTCTGCAAGCATAATTTCCCGATGTACAATTTTATCCGCGTTATTTTTAGGGTTTTTATATATAACAAGCTTAATCCAGTCGCAAAGAAGTTTCGTTGCTGTGGTTTTACTATTGATTAAATCATCATTATGCTGTTGTAAATATTTTGAAAATTCACTTATTATCATAGTTAAAATGGTGTGGTTGTTGAAAAACAAATTATATCATAAATATTGTTTTTATGGAATTCTCTAATCATTTCTTCAAAAGTTGAGCCGGTGGTGCATATATCATCAAGTATTAATACTTTTTTGTCTGCCATAAGTTTTGATTTATCAACTTCAAAAGCATTATTCAAATTTTCTACACGCTCTTTTTTTGAAAGTTTATACTGAGGTTTAGTATCTTTAACCCTTTTTATAAGATTAAAATTAGGTTCATAGCCTGTAATACGGCAAAATTGTCCGGCAACCAGCTCCATATGGTTATATTTGCGTTTGCGCAAACGTTTTTCGTGCAAGGGGACAGCTATAACCTGGAAATCTCCGGTATAATTTAGTTTTTGCCAGTATTCAAACATAAATTTTGCCTGGAAATATGCTAAATCCTTTTGATTATGATATTTTAGTCCGCGTATAAGTTTTTGTAATTCTTTAGAATAGCTGCCGGCGCAGTAAACATTAATCTTATTAATTATCCTGTTAGTTTTTACAGGGAGATGCATAAGTTTTGCATAACATTTTGAGCACATTCTTATTGACTCTTTGGAACTTCTGCAAAAGTAGCATTTTTTCCTGTATATAAGATCCAGAAGGGTTATTAAGAATTCTTTCATAACTTTATCATATCATATAAATCTTTACAAAGGCAGTTTTATGCAAAATTCCGTTCTTACATTTTCTTCACTCTCTACAGTAATTTCTCCGCCGTGGGATACTGCAATTTGTTGCGAAAGATAAAGTCCTAAGCCGGTTCCGATTTTGCGGAATTTTTTTACTGCCGAGTAATATTTATTAAAAATCATTTTGATTTCATCTTTTGAAATTCCCTGACCGTAGTCAATTATAGATATTGTTATATAACCAGGTAATTCACCTGTTTTTACGTCAATGCATTCTTTTGTGTTACTGTGAGATATTGCATTAGAAATAAGGTTTTTAATAACCCTGTTTAATTGGATAGGGTCTGCATTGACAGTTAATGCCCGTTCAGGTTTAAAATTAATTTCTATTCCGGATTTATTTGCAATGGGACGCATTTCAGAAATAATGGTTTCAATGAATGGATTTAAAACGATTGTTTCTTTAACAAGTTTTATGCCGCGTTCTTTTATTTTGTATGTTTCAAGAAGAATTTGTACAAGGTCAATCAATTCTTTATTTGAAGACTGCATATTTAAAAGCGCAACCTTTTGTTTTTCTGTTATTTCTCCGAATTTCCCCTCAAGTAAAAATTCTACTATATTAGCTTCTGCAACAATAGGTACTTTGAGGTCATGGGTTAATGTTGCAACAAAGTCTTCTTTAAGCGTTTCAATTTCTCTTTCATTAGTAACGTCTTTTATTAAAAGTACAAAGCGCTGCTTTTTATCATCTGTTTTAAGTTTTTGTGTGCTTATTATAAAATTATTTGTTGGTGTATGTTTTATAAAAACATCATTACAGTTGAGTTTATCAATGCTCAAATCTTCTGCAAGCTGAATAAATTCAAAAATATTTTTTCCGATAATATCTTTACCTTTCAGCCCAAACCATGTTGAAACTTTAGGTGTTGCGCGGAGTATATCACATTGTTCATTTATAATCAAAATTCCATCAGACAAAGAATTAATAACTGATTCTAAAAGCCTGTTCTGACGCATTAACTCAGCCTGATATTCAATAATCATTTTTTCTCTATCGTTAAGAGTTTCAACCATCCTGTTAATACTATCGGTAACATTTTGATATGTGGGATGTTCGAGTTTTTCAATTTTAGTTGTTAAGTTCCCGTAACGTACCGAGTTAACAGTATTTGTCACAGTTCCTAAATAGTCATTAATTTTAGACCAGCGTTTGTTAGTTTTTCTTGTTATGAAAAACAGTAAAATGAAAACTAGAATCAGTCCGCTGTTAATAATATATGAAATCATTTGTCTTAACCCTATCTTATGATATAATTATACCAGATTAGAGGAGATTTGTCATTGATTAAATTACCGCAGACAATTAAATGGATAATAACTGATTTTGACGGTATTGTTACCGATAACTGTGTTTATATAAATGAAGATTATACAATGTCGCGTAAAGTTAACTTTAAAGATGTGATGGGTTTTTCTATATTAAGTAAAAACGGTTATAATATTGCAATAATTTCCGGAGAAAAAAACAGTGCAATTGAAATTATTGCAAAAAAGTTTGATATAAAAGAAATTCATCAAAATATTAGAAATAAAATAGAAGTATTGAAGTCAATTCTGGAGCGTTATAGTCTTTCAGAAGAAGATTATGTATATATTGGTGATGATATAAATGATATGCAATGTATGGAGCATGCAAAATATAAGGTAACTGTTCCGCATGCTGTAGAAAAATTAAAGAAAATAGACGGGATTCAAATAACAGAAGCACAGGGCGGTTCAGGTGCATTTAGAGAGGTGGCAGATTGTTTAGCTGGGTAAAAAATATATCAGATAAGATTAAAGCGCTGAACCTTTCGGTTGATACGTATAAAAAAGAGACGGACAATCAGACAATTCCATATCTTGCATATGTCAATCGTGCTAAAAAATTTATTGAAAAATCAAGATACTTAGATGCCAGGAATGTCTTGAATGAAGCTCTTGAAATAACAACTAAAGATGCCATAATTTATAAATATCTGGGTATTGCAGAAGAAAAACTGGGAAATTATGAAGACGCAATTCTAGCATACGAAACTTCTGCAAGTTTAAACCCTCAGGATAAACAAATATGGCATAAACTTGGTATAGTTCAGGTTACCGTACGCCAATATGAAAATGCTGAAGTTTCTTTTGAAAAGGCAGATAAAATTTCACCTGTAAATACAGATATTCAAACCGGATGGGGGATAGCTCTTTTAAAACAAAAGAAATACATAAAAGCTCACGAAAAATTCATAAAAGCTGTTAAAATAAACCGCTATAACTTTGCAGCAATGCTTTTGGCTGCTATTGCAGAAGTCAGGCTGGGAAAATATGATGATGCCGAAAAGAAGCTCAGATTTTTGATAAATGCAAATCCTAATGAAAGTTCGGCATATGAGTATGCTAATCTGCATTTTATAAAAGAAAATTACGATGCTGCAATCCGTTACGCTAAGCAGGCTCTTGAATTTAATCTAAATATGCTTCCTGCTTATATTTTGCTTGGAAAAATTTATTCAATCAAATTTGACTATGCAAATTCATCAAAATATTTTGAACAGGCAAAATGCAGAGAGTTGACAAATCCTACTTTATATACTGAATGGGGGGATGCACTTGTTAGGTTATGCAGATTTGAAGAGGCAAAGGAAATGTATCAGAAAGCACTGCTTGAAGATATAGAAAACCTTGAGGCGCAGGCTGGCATGGCTTTATGCGCAGCAGAAACAAAAGATTTTGAAAAAGCTCATAATTTTATAAGTTTTGTTGATGAAAAAGACAATAGCAACATATTTTTAATTGAAGCTAAAGGTATATCCGAGCTTGCATACGGCAATATAAATAATGCTGTAAGTTTATTTAAAGAGGCATTAAAAAAAGATGAAAAAAGTATTTACAATTATTATAGACTTGCAAAATGTTATGAGCGCCTTCAAAATGACGATATGGTAAGGGATTCATATGATAAATTTTTAAAATTTAATCCTGATTACACCGCTGCACACCTCGAATATGCAAAATATCTGATTTCTCATAATGATTACAAAGACGCAAAACGGAAATTAAATAAAGCTGCAAAATTAGATGAAAATAATCAAGAAATATTAAATTTGCTTTTTTATACAAGTTACATACTTGTCAAAGAAAACGTTTGTGAATATAATGTAAAAGAAACAATTTTACTTGCGGATAAAATAAATCAATTTGAATATCCGGAGCTCAAGGAAGAATTAGAATTACTTTTGAAAAGTGTAAAAGAAAATAAATGAGAAAGATAATAGTACAAAAATTTGGCGGTACCTCTGTAGCAGATACAGACAAAATAAAAAATGTGGCCAAAGTTGTTATAAAAGAAAAGCAAAATGGTAATGATGTGGTTGTCGTAGTTTCAGCGATGGGGCATACAACTGATCATCTTGTAAAGATGGCAAAAGCATTATCTCCAAACCCGTCCGGACGTGAAATGGATATGCTGTTATCAACCGGTGAGGGTGTTTCTATAGCTCTTTTGGCAATGGCACTTCAAGCGGAGGGGTATGATGCTGTAAGCTTTAATGCGATGCAGGTCGGCATATTGACTGAAAATATTCATTCTAAAGCCAGAATTATAGATATTAAAACAGATAAATTAAGAAAAAATCTTGACGAAGGGAAAATAATTGTTGTAGCCGGTTTTCAAGGGGTAACCGAAGATGGTGAAATAACAACCCTTGGCCGCGGCGGTTCAGATACTTCAGCTGTTGCCCTTGCAGCGGCTTTAAATGCAGAACGCTGTGATATTTATACAGACGTGGAGGGCGTATATACTACTGATCCAAGAGTTGTTCCAAATGCCTCTAAACTCGATGAAGTTTCATATGAAGAAATGTTGGAGCTTGCGCATGCTGGAGCTAATGTTCTTCACCCGCGAAGTGTTGAGACCGCAAAGCAGTTTGCCGTACCGTTAAGAGTAAGAAGCAGCTTTAAGCTGGATAATTTAGGTACTTTAATATTAGGAGTGGAAAAAATGGAATTATACAAACCGGTAGCAGGTGTTGCAGCAGATTTAACCCAGGCACGTATTGTTGTTTGCGATGTTCCTGATACACCGGGTGTAGCTGCTAATTTATTCAGTGCACTTGCCAAAGAAAATATTTCTGTGGATATGATTATACAATCGTATGCAAGAAAAATTTCTAACACAAATGATATAGCATTTACTATTGATGCAAATGATTTATCTAAAACGCTGGCTGTGCTTGAAAAACTCAAAGATAAAATTAATGCTGGTGATATAAAAGTCGATGATGAGATAGCAAAAGTATCTATAGTCGGTGCCGGCATGATAGACAGACCCGGTATTGCATCAACAATGTTTGAAACTCTTGCAAAGCTTGGAGTTAATATAAGAATGATTTCAACCAGTGAAATCAAAATAAGCTGTCTTGTTGATAAAATAGATGCCCAAAAATCTGTAAAAGCACTTCATACTGTTTTTGATTTAGAGTGTGATGTCGTTGCAGATGTAAAAGGCGACCTGCCTGATGTGTAACCCTAAGTTTATTCTTAAAAAAAAGGGAGCTTGCGCTCCCGTTGGAATTAAGAATAGCTGGAAGTATGAAAAAGATTTAATTATATTTAATTAAAATAGTAAAGATTGTTCAATTACCCTGTAAGTTTGATTTTTATTAGCCTGTAGGGTAATTTTTTGTGTTTATATATCAAAATTTGTAAATTAATTCATAAGTAGCATCCAATGGAAACGCAAGAATAAGTGTACTTTTACCACTTTATGCCAAAATGCGCATCAAATTTGAACTTTCACCCGCTTAATAAAACTTTACAGTAGGGGTTGACAAAAAATATTTTATAGTATATAGTGAAATTGTTAAGATGAAGTGTTAAAAAAACACTTAATAAACAAAACCTCGAAAGGAGGAAGAAGATGAGAATAACTCCAATACAAAATGTAAATACCAAACACGTTACTTTCGGTGAAGGAAACTTAAATAATATAACTCCAAAAGTAGGTCTTTTATCTTTACAAAATTCTGATAAATTGAATTTTGAAAAAAATCTAAGACTAACACAAAACGCTGATGCAGTTCAATCTAATCCTTTAAAGGCATTAGGCTGCAAATTTACCAAGGCTTATAATATACTATTTTCACCCAAAAAAGAAGCTGATAGAGCAGAAAGACCATATATTCATATACCTTATATGGCATAAGTGAATTATAAATTTATACATAGAATCCTTAACTACTTACCCCAAATTAACTATAGCAATTTACCCCAAATTGCTAAGTTTTTTTTATAAAGACTGTATTATCCTTTCTTTGTAAAAGAAAGGATAATTATTATGCATGAAAAAATTAAAGAACTTAGATTTAATTCACAACAGGCACAGGATTTTTTTGTAAAAAAATTAGCTTATATTGTAGGTCCTAAACAATTAAAGCAACTAATGCAGGAAGAAGAAATAAACCTTGTCGATATAAGAAAAACAGAACAATATAAAGAAGGGCATGTACCGACTGCAATTTCTATACCAAAAGATGAGTTAGACAAGCATCTTGATATGCTTTCAAAAGATAAGCTTACAGTTGTTTACGGCTGCAGTGAATATTGCTCTGCAGCAGCTTTTGCTTGTTTAACTCTTGCGGACTATGCTTATCCCTGCGTTATGATGAACGGAGGATTCAGGGCATGGTCAGAATATTACCGGTATGCAGTTGTAAAAGAAGATTAAGGAGCGAAAGCTCCTTTTTTAAATATTTGCACCGCCGTCAGACATTTTTTGATGAACCTTTTTAGCCCCTTCGGTTTGCTTGGCAAAAGAAAGTGCGAAATCTGTTGCTTCTTGATCTCTTGCTACAGCTTCTGTCAGGGCAAGTGTGTCTTCCATTGACAGGCGGTTTAAGCTTTTATCATTTACTCTTTTAATATATTTTTTGAAGTTTTGCTGCGTTTTATAGTCAAATCCAGGTAAATTAAGCTTTAACGCATACCATTTATAAAACTGGTGAAGAATATAAAGAGGTTCAATTTCTTTGTCATTTATAACAAAAACTGGTTTTGTACGAAATGAAAAACTTGTATTTGTAAAAAGGTTTAAGTAAAGCGCTTTAAGTCCTCTTAGTTCAGTAATAAGTCCTTCATCTTCACCTATTACTTTAAGGATTTTATCCGCATTATTGATTTTATAGACCTGGGTTCCGGCGGCTGTTATGTAATCTAGTAATTTATCAGGACGGCCTCCGCAGCTTTTAACTATATCTTCAACATTCTTTTTTACCAGTTCCTTGTTCTTCTCTGTTTCTGAAGTCAGCGTCATATGTTCAGTGGCAGAAAAAATTGTTTTAGAAGTCTTGTTTTTATAAGAATGTTTTAAGCTTTTGTTTAATCTGTAAGACAAGGCTTTGTCCTGCAATAAAAGCATATAGTAAAGTATATTTCTTAACAGTCTTTTCATATATTAAAATTATACAATATTTTTGATAAGTTGGTTTCATCTTTATATATGAGATAATTATTCAGGTTTGTATAAAGAAAAAATAAAGATTGTAAAATTTACACTTGCTTTTTTAGCATAATTGTTTTATAATGTAATTGTGAAATAAATCACGAAAAGATAAAAATATAAAATACCCCTAAAAAGCTGAAGTTATAATAAAAAGGAGATAAAACGTTATGACAACAAAAAGCAAAAAGACAGTTGAAAAACTAGAAAAGACCCTAAACCAGTCTACTATTGTTGAAACTGCTGAACAATTGGAATTGCTTATCGAAAGAGTAAAAAAAGCTCAAAAGATTTATGCAA
>CANUDF010000029.1 GCA_947857085.1 Candidatus Gastranaerophilales bacterium
CTAACTGAATACTATAACAGCTGGACAAATTTTTTGCGAGAAGTCAATGACGAAGACTTTGAACTAAATGCTGTTACAAACGCACAAGATCTTTAAAATAAACTTCGTGAACCAAATCGATAATTTTATTTATAAATTTCCTGTAAGCGTTTCTGTCTGCTTCACCGGAAAGAACAATATCCGCACTTTCAAGAGTAGGATGAATATGAGTTTTAGCCTTGCTTGAAGCATTTGCGTAAACTTCGTCTGCCGAATCGCCTAAATCTCTTTCTGCGGCACGTTTGTAAAATCTTTCTTTCTGAACATCAGCAGAAACATCAACATAAATTTTAAAATCAAACGCATCAACAATTTTATCAGTTAAAGTAAAAAGTCCTTCGGAAATGATAATTTTAGACGGTACAGCAAGTTTTGCATTATCACGTCTTATAGCAGTTCCTGACATATCATATTCCGGCAGATACACAGTATTTCCGAAAACAAGAGACTTAATATGTTTTTTCATCAATTCAAGCTCAAGAGCCTCAGGCACATCTAAATCATAATGTTTTGCAAACTCAGCAAAACTGCCGGCTTTTTTAACCATTTCAGAACGGTCATAGTAATAATCATCCGTATTAATTCTTGTTATTGCATTCTTGATACAGTATTCATCGGCAAAAGCCTGAATTGTGTTAATAATATCAAGTGCAATGGTAGACTTACCGCTTGCGGTTTCGCCTGCAATGCCGACAGAGCAAGAGCGTTTTATTGTTCCAGATAAAAACAATGCCATTTTATAAATGGCATTTGTTTTTACTTTACGAAATATAGAATCAGCCGATTTAACTTCATCAGCAAAAATTTTATTAAGTCTTAATTCCATATATTCCAAAAGAGAAGTATCATTAGAATATTTATAATTATTCTTTCTAACTTCTGTATAAGTTTTTGTTAATGTATTCTGCAATGTAAAAATCCTTATTTTCTGTTAAATATTAAAAAATAAACATATTATTTTTTGCATATTTCTTTTTTTATGTTAACAAAAATAAAACAAAAAAGAAGTAAATGTGTATAAATGTTTCATTAAATATTTTCAACAAAAAAATATGCCGCAACTCGGAATTGAACCAAGGACACAGGGATTTTCAGTCCCTTGCTCTACCAACTGAGCTATTGCGGCATATTCTATTAAATTAACTTGTAACTCGCATGAGCCACATTTATTATTGTACCTGCTGAATTACGAACGTCAAGAACTTTTTTTATTGAGGTCCCAAATATAAGGTTACATTTCGTCCTTCAAGCATAGGTTTCTTCTCTATTTGCAAAGGTGCTTCTTTTAAGTCTTCTATAAATCTGTTCGCTAAATCAAAAGCCAGTTCGCTATGCTGCATTTCACGTCCGCGCAGCATAATAACAATTTTTACTTTATTTCCCTGAGAAATAAACTTTTTAATATTATTAATACGGACTTGATAGTCATGGGTATCAATTTTATACCTTACTTTTACCTCTTTTACCTCAACAACATGCTGCTTTTTCTTTGCTTCTTTTGCACGTTTTTCAAGTTCGTATTTATACTTACCGTAATTTAATATCTTTGCTACAGGCGGTTCCTGATTAGGACTTATCAAAACGAGATCCAGATCGGCATCATATGCCATTTGTAATGCTTTTGAGGTTGGTATTACACCATGATTTTCTCCTTTATCATCTATTAATCTCACTTCTTTTGAACGTATACGTTCATTCATAATTGCTTGATCCCTGTTGTTTCTGTTGTCGTTTGCTATTGTCCTGTCTCCTTTTAACTTGTAGTACGTGATTATAATAGCACAACATGGCAAAATTTGCTATATATTTGAAAAAAACTTTTTTGTAACAAAATGTTAAAACAAATTTATAAGTCTCAAATCATTTCAAAATAAGGCTTAAGGGATTTTAGATGAAAAAGCTGATTAAAGTTTTAGAAATTCTAGACCGATAAAATAAATGTCAAACGAACAATATAGGAGTATAAAGTATGATGATTGAAGCACAAGCTGATTTGTTAGGGATGAGCACAGAAGAGATTGACATGTCGTTACCGATTCAGAAACTGTTTGACGAATGTCTTAACTTTATTTCAATAACAGATTTTGAATAAAGTTAAAACCAATATTTAAAAGGATAAACCAACAAAAGGTTTATCCTTTTTTATTGTATCAGGCTATATACATATTTAAATTCTTGTATTAAAATAGAATACAAGAAGAGGGAAAAGTTATGCGTAAGACATTCAATAATTTGTTAAAACTTTCTTTGGTGGCTGCATTACTTACAAATCCGGCTTTTGCAGGATTTAAAGAGCACTATGACTTAGGGCAGCAGAATTTATCAAATTATCAGTATTCAGGGGCAATCACAGAATTTAAGAATGCTTTACGCATAAATTATATGGATAATTCTGCAAGAATCGGGCTTATAAATTCATATCTTGCTCGCGGTACATATTATGGTAAAGAAGAAAAAAATTACGAGAAAGCAGCAGACGATTACAGAAGTGCACTTTTCTACATGCTTTATTACCCGACAAAAATAACTTCAACACAGGCTGTCCCGCAGGTAACAGGGAATTTAAACAGATGTTTGAACGCAATAGGCTTTGACACTTCTGCTGCAAATCGTTTTGCAACAGCAAAACAACTGCGAGCTGAGGGAAATTTTGCGGCAGCTGCATATGAATTTAACCAAACATTAGCAGACAGAAGCTTACAAAAAGAAAGCTTTGAACAAATCGGGGACATAATGAAACTCCTTGGTAACAATCAAAAAGCCGCAGAATATTACAGAAAAGCTATTGCGGTTTCTCCAACCGATATTGAATTAAGGCTCTCATATGCCAAAATGCTTGATAATCTTGGAAATGAAGATGCCGCAGTAGCTGAATATAATTATATTTTAGGGAAAACAACCGATAATAAGGAAGTTTTGTATGCACTTGAACGAATTTACAAGAAAAAGTTGGATAATTCGCCCAGCGATGCTGATATAACCGCAAATCTCGGTGCAATAATGCAAAAACAGGGTAAGTTTGATGAAGCCCTGACTTATTACCAGAAATCAGAATACCTGAATCCTTCTAATATAAATACAAGATTGAATGTGGGAACTTTATACCAGCAAAAAGGCGACTATAAAACTGCAATAAAAGCCTATGATTCTGTTTTAATATTATACCCTGACAATATTAACGCAAATCTTTATAAGGCGCAGGCAAATGCAGCCCTTGGAGATACAAAAGCCGCTATTTCCGGCTACCAGAAAGTTTTAGCTCTTGATCCTGCTAACAGTGAGGCGCAAGCACAAATGCTTAACCTCGTAAAAGGTTCAATGACCACTAATCAGTTTGTTGAATATGTCAAAAAGAATATGGCCGCGTCAAACCCCGGTGAATTATTATACAGCTACGCACTTGACCTGCATAAACAAAATAACCTTTCGGATGCTATTTTAATGTATAATGAGGCATTAAAGTTAATACCGCAAAATCCTGAAGTATATATAAATCTTGCAATAGCCCAAAATCAATCAGGTATGCCTGATGCAGCTATTTCAACTTTAAAAAATGCGTCGGCTAAATTCCCTGCAAATACTCAGATAAAAGATGCACTAAATTCAGTAAGCAAAGATTTTATTAACAGCAGACTTGCAAAAGCCGCATCTTACTATGATATTCAAGATTATAAGACAGCTATTTCTGAATATCTGAAAATTTCTCCTGCCACAGCAGATTCAATGCTTGGCGCGGCATCAAGTTATCAGGCAATGGACGATTACGACAATGCAATTATTTATTATCAAAAAGCATTGCAGTTAAAACCTGCTGATTCAGACATTGCTTATTATATAGCTGTTATGTACGCAGAGAAAGAAGACTGGGAAAATGCAAAGTCTTATTTAAACAAAGCACTTGCTATAAACAAAAATAATACGAAAGCACTTGATTTTATGCAGAGTGTAAATGAGCAAATGAATATACAAACATTAAATAAAGCAATTGCACATTATGAAGCCGAACAATATGACCAAAGTTTACAAATCCTAAATCAAATATTATCCTCAGATGGTTCAAATGCTTATGCATATTACTACAGGGGCATGATTTACGATGTAAAAGAAAAACGAGCAGAAGCCATTGCGGATTTTAAAAAAGCATATTCTTTAAATAATGAGTTAGAAATAGTTAATTACCTTATTGCAATTGACTATGATACATTAGGAAATACAAAGGAAGCACTGTATTATTACGATTTATATGCATCTTCAAATGCAAATGATGACGAATACAAACAATATGCCAAAACACGGGCGCAAGAATTAAAACAAAATGCACAGTAGAGTAAAAGAATTAATAAAGAGCAAGGTATCCTTAGCTCCAATGGCCGGAATTACAGATTATGTTTTGAGAAGTTTGATAAGAAAATACTCCTCGAATTGTCTTTTAACAACAGAAATGATTAGTTCGGAATTTCTGGCGCAAACGTTGCAGGGCAGAAACGGAACAGAAATTTTGAAACGAAACCCTGACCACAGTTCGATATCGTATCAAATAAGTGGTCACAAACCTCATTTAATGAAACAGGCAGCAGAAACCCTTTCACCGCTAGCCGATATGATTGATATAAACATGGGCTGTCCTGTTAATAAAGTTGTAAAAGGGCAGGACGGATGTTCATTAATGAGAAACCCGAAGCTTGCCGCTGATTTGGTTAAAGCTGTAAAAGACGGCACTGACAAACCCGTCAGCGTAAAATTTCGATTAGGTTATACAATGGACGAACTGAATTTTGTTGAATACGGACAAATAATGCAGAATGCAGGGGCGGAATTTATAACGATACACGGGCGTACACGTTCCCAGATGTATTCGGGTAAAGCAGACTGGAAATTAATCAGCAGACTTAAAGAAAATGTTGATATTCCTGTATTTGTAAACGGTGATATTGTTTCTATAGATACAGCAATAGAGGCTTTAGAACAATCAAAAGCCGACGGTGCAGCAATTGGCAGAGGAATTTTGGGAGATCCAACGCTCATACATAGAATAGAACATTATCTTCAAACCGGTAAAAAGCTGCCTGAGCCTGATTTAACAGAAAAAATAGCCATGTTGAAATGGCACCTTGATGAAGAAATAAAGCTCCGCGGCGAAAATGTCGGGATAAAATTTTTCAGAAAATTCTATCCATATTATCTTTCAGGTTTCAAAAACGCAAAAGTTCTACGTACACAACTGGTACTTGAAGAAAATTATGAAAAAATTATAACCATCATAGACAGTCTTTTATAAGATTACATTCTTTCAGGTGCTGTAACAGCAAGGATATCTAAAGCATTGTTCAAGACTGTTTTTACAGAATAAACCAGTGCCAAACGTGCTTTTGTAAGCTCTTTATCATCATTTATAACACGTACTGCATTATAGAATGAATGAAACTCACTTGCCAATTCTTGAACGTAACGGCAAATTGTATATACCTGTCTTGTTTTAGCCGAATTTTCAATCATTGATTTATATTCTTCAAGTTTCAAAACAAGCTTCCTGCCGTCCTGAATATTGCTGTTTAACAACGATTTATCAAAATGTTCTGTAAGTTCTTTAAATTCATCTTCTGAAAGAATTGCAGGAATCGTCTTGCCTGTTTCAGTATCTACCTTAGCATTAATTACATTACGTATAATTGAACAAGCTCTGGCATGAGCATATTGTACATAGAATACAGGATTTTCATCAGTATTTCTTTTAGCAAGTTCAATATCAAAATCAAGTGTTGTATCAATATTTCTCATTGACATCCAGAAGCGAGTAGCATCAACACCTACTTCTTCAATCAAACCTTCAAGAGTAACCATGTTTTTACGTTTGCCCATACGAACTTCCTGTCCGTTAACAACAAGGTTCACAAGCTGTCCGAGTAATACTTCAAGCTTATCAGGATTATAACCCAATGCCTCAATAGAAGCTTTTACACGTGCAACATACCCATGGTGGTCTGCACCCCAGATGTTAATCATTCTGTCAAAACCGCGTTCCAGTTTATCAATGTGATAAGCAATATCAGCGGTAAGGTATGTATTAGACCCGTCAGCTTTTTTGATTACTCTGTCCTGATCATCGCCGTAATCAGATGATTTAAACCAGTCCGCACCATCTTTTTGATAAATTTTACCGCTTGCTTTTAATTTATTAACACATTCTTCAACTTTACCGGAATTGTGAAGCGTTAATTCAGAATAAAAATTATCAAAATGAACTTTAAAATTTTCAAGTAAATCTTTTTGCAGCTGCTCCATTTCTTTTTTAGCAAAATCACTTAATTCTTTTACATCAGCAGGCAGCCCGCTGTGAGTTTCAAGATATTTTTTAGCAACAGGTATTAAATAATCACCCGGATAATAATTTTTGCGTTCAATTTCATCTACAGGGAAGTCAATATCTTCACCCAATTCCTGACGTATTCTGATTGCAAGAGAATTCCCCAGTTTTTGGATTTGAGAGCCTGCATCGTTTATATAAAATTCCTGATAAACTTCGTGGCCGTAAAATTTCAAAAGGTTAGCCAGAACTGAACCCATTGCAGCCCAGCGGCCATGACCGATATGAAAAGGCCCTGTAGGATTAGCTGAAACATATTCAAGGATTATCTTTTCTTTTTCAATCTTTTCAGGTTTACCGAACAGAGATTTTTTCTTGAATATTTCATCAATAAGATTAACAAGAAGTGTATTTCCTGCTTTAAAATTTATAAAGCCGGCTATAACTGTGTATTCATTATCTTCTTTATCAATAAAATCTACAATTGTCTGCGCAATCACAGTAGGTGCAATTTTTGCATTACGTGCAAGACTTGAAACGTTTACAGCATAGTCTCCGAAATCAGGATTTTTAGGGCGCTCGACAACCAGCGAACCTTTTATGTATTCAGACATTTGTCCTAATTTTCCGGCCTCAATCGCCTCATTAATTGCATCCTCAACTTTATTCAAGAAATAATCTTTTATCATAACTAACCTCTCTGTGTAAATCTATATAGAGATTATACTACAAAAATTTTTTACTAACTTTTATTTGTATTATAATAAAATTATGATAAATATTACAAACATAATCGACAGACTCCGCGAAATTATAGATGATGAAACGCTGGAACAATTAAAAGAAGAATTGAACAGCTATCATAGCGCTGATTTGGCGGATATATTTCAAGAGATGAAACCTGAAGAACGTCTTCAGTGCTTTAAGCTGCTTGATTTGGAAAAACAAGCCGATTTGATGGAATATTTAACGCCTCAGCTTCAGGTTGAACTTCTTGGGGATATAGACGAAGAGCTTGCTTCAAAAATCATCACAAAATTGCCTCACGATGCTGCGGCAGATGTTTTGGGTGATATGGAAGACGATGAAAGCGAAACCTATCTTGATAAACTTCCGCACAAATTTTCAGCAGAAGTTAGAGAACTTTTAACATATAATGAAGATACAGCCGGCGGTATTATGAACCCGTCTGTTCTTACAGTAAATTCAGATATGACTGTTCAAGATGTTTTGAACCATATTAGAATTAAAGCAGAACAAGACAACATGGAGCTCTACTATATTTATGTTGTTGATAAACAAAATCACCTGCTTGGCGTTGTTTCGCTCAGAAGCCTTATGACATCGCCTATTAACAAAAAAATTGAAGATATAATGATTTCTGATATTGTAAAACTCCACGTTGACGATTATCAGGATTATATTGCCGATGTTTTCATGAAGTATCAATACAATGCACTTCCTGTTGTTGATTTATACAATCGCCTTAAAGGAATGATTACATGGGACGATGTACAGGATATTGTGGAAGAAGAAACAACGGAAACAATTTACCAGTCTTCAGGTATTTCTACAGAACTTGTTGACGAAGACGAAATTCTTTCGGGGAATATCTTGAATGCAATAAAAGCCCGTACACCATGGCTTTTTATTACATTAATCGGAGAATTTATTGCTGTTAATGTTGCCCATCATTTTGATTCAACATTATCCGCATTACCTATAATTGCAATATTTATGCCGCTTTTAGCAGGTCTTGGCGGCAACATAGGAACCCAGAGCATAACCCTTATGGTACGCGGTCTTTCTACAGGACAAGTAACATTAAGCTCAGCTATGTATCACATTTTCAGAGAAATGCTTATCGGATTATGCATAGGTATATTCTTCGGAACAATGACAACTCTAGTAACCTGGGGCTGGCAGCACAATATTGAGTTAGGAATTGTGGTTGGTTTAGCGATGGCAATTAACATGACAATGGCAACAATTATCGGAACATTCACTCCTTTTGCCCTTAAAACTGTTAACATTGACCCTGCTGTAGCATCAGGACCTGTTATTGCAACTACTATTGATGTTATAGGGCTTGCAGTTTACTTTACTCTGGTATCAACTTTTTTGTTGAACGTTATTTAATTTTAAGGTAAAAATTATGACTAATTATACACAAGAAGAAAGAGAAAACTTACAAAATGATAACCCTGTCGACAGCTATTTAAAACAGGCTGCCGAAAATCGCAAAGAACAATCATCATTTATAAAAATTTTGATTGTTATGATAATCCTGTTTGCCGGAGTTATCTTTACAATTTTTTTGTTTGCTGATAACAAAGATTTTCTGGAAGACGAATTTGGCCAGGATTCTTTTATAACACAACTATTTGTAAAACTTACACGAAGCAACAACAACAAAGAAAAGGCTGAATTTTCACTGCCCTTTGGCCCCAGAAAGCAAAATATACTTCTCCTTGGAGTTGATTCAAATGGTGCAGACTCAGATTTATGGGTGGGAACAAGAACTGATACAATTGTTTTACTGAATATCGACCCGAGAAGTAAATCTTTAAACGCAATTTCAATTCCAAGAGACAGTAAAGTATACCTTCCTAAAAATATGGGGATACAAAAAATTAATGCAGCTCATGCTATAGGCGGTATTGATATGACAATTCAAACCATTGAAGACACTCTTGGCGTCAAAATTGACAGATATATAATGGTTCACGATGATGCGGTTAAAAAAATAGTAGAGGCCTTGGGCGGCATTGATATTTATGTAGAGAAAAATATGCATTATAATGACTATTCAGGCAATTTGCATATTAACCTTACAAAAGGCCAGCACCACCTTAATGCTGATGAAGTTATAGGCTATCTTCGTTTCAGGCATGACGCAATGGGTGATATCGGCAGAACACAACGCCAGCAATGGTTCTTAAGAGGTTTACTGCAAGAACTTCAAAAGCCTCAAACTATTGCAAAAATTCCTCACATTATTTCAGTTGCTAAACAATATGTTAAAACTGACATGACTTTATACGAAATGTCACAATATGCGGCACTGGCAAAACATTTTAATATAGATAATATTGAAATAGCAACCTTACCAGGGGCACCTAATAAAAAAGGCTATACCAGCTACTGGATTTTAGATCCTGAAAAAACACAGGAAGTTGTAAACAGACTGGTATACAGAGAAAGAGTAAAAAGCGATAAAACACAATTTGCAGCAAGTGTAATGTATTCTGCTGATAATGAAGCCGAAGGTAAAGCATTAATTGAAGAACTTGAAGCAAATAATGTAAAAGTAAAATGTACCGGCACCTCAAATGCAACTCACGCACAGTTTATAGCCCACTCAAAAGACGTTACACCGGAATATTACAATTGGTTAAAGAAAAAACTTTCAAAGACAGGTCCCCGGCAATTTGTCTATGACCCTGTAAATTATTACTGTGCGGATACAGATTTTACAATCATACTTTCCGGTCAGTAATTATTAGACAAAAAAGAAAAAATGTGCTATTATAAATAAGAATTTTGTGCCTGTAGCTCAGTTGAATAGAGCGTCGGTCTCCGAAGCCGAAGGTCACGGGTTTGACTCCCGTCAGGCATACGGGTTCGTAGCTCAGTAGGATAGAGCAACGGTTTCCTAAACCGGAGATCGCGGGTTCGACTCCCGCCGGGCCCATTTTATATGCTTTTTGAACAAACCTTACCCTACAGTACAACAAATATTTCTTTCCACTTTTATTCCTTTTATAATCATAAAGCGGTCTGCTGAAAAAATACGTTCTTCTGCTATTAAATGCCCTCTATGCACAACATGAAAGGAGCAACTATGACAACGGTAGAACCCATTAGAAATTTAGACGATTTAAGAAAGATTGAAAATATTTTATCATCTAACCCGAGAGATTTATTATTATTTACAATCGGGACAAATTGCGGTTTACGAATTTCAGACATTTTGGCATTAAATGTCGGCGATGTTCGCGGAAAAACGCATATTCAAATCGTCGAAAAAAAAACAGGAAAATTTAAAAAATTTCCTATTAATTCAAAACTTAGACCTATGTTTGAAGAATTTACTAAAGACAGATGTCCTGATGAACCGTTATTTTTAACGATATTCAAGAATAGGTTAGAAAGATTTGCGGCTTATTATATCATTCGTTCTGCCTGCGAAAAAGCAGGATTTCTGGAAAAGGTCGGTACGCACTCAATGAGAAAAACCTTTGGCTATCATCATTACCAAAAATATAAAGACGTTGCTATGCTTCAAAAAATCTTTAACCATTCAAGTCCGCAAATAACACTTCGTTATATTGGTATAGAACAAGACCAAATCGACGAAAGTTATAATAACTTTATTTTATAGCTGCAAACCCAATAATAACCAGAAGAACATCGCATATTTATAAGATTACAATATACTCAAAATGTGATGTTTAATTTTTTTCATCTGCTTTAATATATATTATCACAAACAAATTGGTATGCAAATTTGTTTAGAATTTTGTTATATTTTTCTATTTCTTACATTTTCAAAGCTAGCAAATATTCTAAAATTAATACTCTAAGCCGGACATCACATTTTGAGTAAAATGTATTATTCTTAACGAAGGCAAAATGATGACAATAAAATGTATAAATAAAAAAACATATGTTACTCAACCTTTATTACCTGATATAAATAATTTTGTAAGGCATGTTGAAGATATATGGGAATCTAAATGGCTCACAAATATGGGAGCTAAACATAATGAACTTGAAAACCAATTGCAAGATGTATTAAAAGTTTCAAATGTTTCTTTGTTTAATAACGGTACTATTGCTCTATTAACAGCATTAAAAGCAATGAATTTACCTTATGGAAGTGAAATTATTACAACCCCGTTTACTTTTGCCGCAACCCCTCATTGTATAGTTTGGAATAACTGTAAACCTGTATTTTGCGATATTGAACCAAATACAATGACAATAGATGCAGATAAAATTGAAGATTTGATAACACCAAATACATCAGCAATTTTAGGTGTGCACGTTTATGGTTTTCCTTGTAATGTTGAAAAAATTGATAAAATTGCACAAAAACATAATTTAAAAGTAATTTATGATGCGGCTCACGCATTTTCAACGGAAATTAATGGCAGAGGTATCGGAACGTTTGGTGATATAACAATGTTTTCATTCCACGCAACAAAATTATTTAATAGTATTGAGGGTGGGTGTTTAACATATAACGACGAAACCTTGAAACGAAAAATTTATAATTTGCGCAACTTTGGTATTCAATCAGAAGAAATAGTTGAAGATGTTGGAATTAACGGCAAAATGAATGAATTTCAGGCGGCTATGGGACTTGAAAACCTTAAAATTTTTAGAGAAGAACAAAATAAACGTTATATCTTAAAAAGTATATATGATAGCAACTTATCAATGGTAAAAGGAATAAGAGTTCCTCAAATGCCTGATTATACTACTAATTCATATCAATATTACCCCATAATTATTGATGATGACTATCCTATAAGTCGTGATGAATTGCACGAAAAATTTAATACAATGAATATTTTTACAAGAAAGTATTTTTATCCAGCTTGCCATGATTACGAATGTTATAAAAATACTTTATCAGTAAAATTATCTAATTTGCCGGTAGTTGACGATTTAAAACAAAAGGTACTTTGTTTGCCTTATTACGGCAGTTTGGATAGTGCCGTTGCTAATACAATTTGTGAGGCTATAAAAAGTGGAAAACAATAAACCAAAAGTATCAATATGCTGCATTACTTATAATCAAAAGAATTATATTAAACAAGCTTTGGATAGTTTTTTAATGCAGAAAACTAATTTCCCTTTTGTTGTGATAATTGGTGACGATGCGTCTAATGATGGTACAACAGAAATTGTTAAAGAATATGCATTGAAATACCCAGATATAATAAAACCAGTTTTTCAAGAACGAAATAGCGGTGGATTTAAAAATTTTTGTGATGTCTTCAATTTAATTGATACTGAATATGTCGCACTATGTGAAGGCGATGATTATTGGACAGATGAAAATAAATTACAAAAGCAAGTTGATTGTTTGGATGCTCATAAAAATTGTACAATTTGTTTTCATAAAACTAAGAATATATTTGAAAATAATTTACAAGAGCCTTATGATTTTCCAAATGAGAAACAAAGATTTAATAAAACATTACTAACGTTAAATGATATAATTCGATTCAATTTTATACAAACCAATTCTTGTATGTATAGATGTAGATTTAAGGGTGAAGATATAGGTAAATATCTTTCTGCAGATATAATGCCGGGTGATTGGTATTTACATATTTTGCATGCTGAAAAAGGTAATATAATTTTTCTCGATGAGACAATGTCAGTTTATCGTATAAATCCAAATGGAGTTTGGTATAACGCTTATGTTAATCCTGAAACTTTACATTTAAAATATGGTGTAAAAGAGTTAAATTTCATTGATAAAGTCTATAACAATTTTCTTAATGAATCAAAAGAATATTTATCTAACAATAAAAAATTCATAGTCGATATTATAGATATTTATTGTAAAAATTTTTGCGTAGATGAATTACAAGAAATAAAAACAAAATTCCCAGAATTTGTAGATTTATATGTAGATGTAAAAAAATCGAATTTAGATATTACCAAATCAAAATATACGAAATATAAAAAGCTGTTTAACAATACACTAGTTATAGCAATTATATCAGTTGTATTAGTTATAGCTCTATCAATATGGGTAATATGGGGAAACTAAAATGAAACTTGGTATAATGCAACCTTATTTTTTCCCATATTTAGGCTATTGGCAGCTTATTAATGCGGTTGATACCTATGTTGTATATGATAATATTCAATATACAAAAAAGGGTTGGTTTAATAGAAACAGATTTTTACAAAATGGCAAAGATGCATTATTTACCATCCCGCTGAAAAAAGATAGTGACTATTTAAATGTTATAGATAGAGAAATTTCCGAAGTGTTTGAAAAAAGAAAATTAATTTCTCAAATTCAAAATGCCTATTCTAAAGCCCCTTATATAAAGACGGTTATGCCAATAATAGAGAATATTGTTAATTATAATAATAATAATTTATTTTATTATATCTTTAATTCAATAACAACCATAAATAATTATTTAAATATTACAACTCCAATTGTTATTTCATCAAGTATTGACTGCAACCATGAATTAAAAGGTCAAGATAAGGTTCTCGAAATTTGTAAAGCAATGCATGCAAATACATATATCAATGCAATTGGCGGACAGAAATTATATAGTTGTGAAGATTTTAAAAAAAAAGGAATTGAACTTAAGTTTTTGAAAATGATTGATATTAAATACCCGCAATTTAAAAATGAATTTGTAGCAAATTTATCAATAATTGATGTATTAATGTTTAATTCCCTTGGGCAAATTAAGGAGATGTTAAATAGCTATGAACTCATCTAAAAATATAAAATTAGAAGTAGTATGTTTAGCATACAACCAGGTCGAATTTATCCGAGATGCTTTGGATGGATTTGTTATGCAAAAAACAGATTTCCCATTTCAAGTATTAATAGGTGATGACTGTTCAACAGACGGCACATCTGAAATAATAGCTGAATATGCTAAAAAATATCCTGATATCATAAAACACTTTAGACGAGAACAAAATATAGGTGCCCAAGCCAATAGCTATGATTTATTAACTCGTGTAGATGCAGATTACCTTGCACTATGTGAAGGTGATGATTATTGGATAAATCCCAATAAACTACAAATACAGGTTGATCTATTAGAAAAAAATAAACATCTAAATGGATGTTTTCATAAAACAGAAATTAAAAAAGAAAATAATGTTTTATTTTGGAATAGTGATAAATATTTTCCAAAGGATAAGGATGGGAAACAATATTGGCCGTCAAATTTAAAAAAGAAAACGGTTCAAATGGGAGATGTATTACCAGGAATTATAGCAACCTCATCAATAGTTTATCGCTATGATAAAAATTTCGTATATCCTGAATGGTTCAAAACTGCCATAGCCGGGGATCGTCCAATGCACTGTTTTATGATAAAAGGTGGTTCCTTTCGATATATTGATGAAGTAATGAGTGTTTATAGAATTTCTCAAAAAGGTGTATGGTTTGATAAAAATAACGAAAAAACATTAGTTGACGAAACTAACGAGTGGGTAAACTTATTAAACAATATTGATAATTATTTTAATAAAAAATATGAATGTATAGATTTTTATAAAAAAGAAACTATAAAAAGTGCTATTTATAGCTCATATAAAAATAAAAATATTGAAAATCTAACACAATTAATGAAAAATTATGAAGAAATATTTTTTAAAAATATTAAATACATTGATGAAAATAGTAGTAATAAATTAAGATATAAGCTTTTGGGCATTACCGTATGGAAGATTAAAGAAACGTGTTTCGTTCGAAAACACTATCTATTCGGATTTATCCCACTATTATATGTAAAATCAAATAGGAGTTTTTATGAAAAATAAAAAACTAATTATTTTTGGTGCAGGTATATTAGGACATCTGGCTTATGAATATTTTTCAAAAGATAGTGAATACGAAGTCGTATGTTTTACGGCACAATCGGAATTTATAAGTAAAAAAACATTTTGTAATTTATCTATAATTCCATTTGAAAAAATAGAAACAATTTATTCACCATCAGAATATGAAATGTATGTTGCTTTGGGTTGGTACAGATTAAATCGCAATAGAATAGAGTTTTATAATAAAGCAAAAGAAAAAGGATATAAACTTGCTTCTTATATAAGTTCAAAAACGTTTATTTGGGACGATGTAGAAGTTGGAGATAATTGTTTTATTATGGAAAATTGTGTATTGCAACCCAGAGTAAAAATAGGCAATAATGTTACCCTTTGGAGTGATTGTTGTATTGAACATTTTTCTGAAATTGGAGATAATGTTACATTAGTCTCTAGAGTTGCAGTAGCCGGAAATACAAAAATAAAAGAAAATACTTTTGTTGGTGTAAATACATCAATAGGTGATAATTTAATAATTGAAAAAGATAATTTTATTGCTATGGGTACTGTAGTACGAAAATCAACACAAGAAAATTCTGTATATGAAGGCAATCCTGCAAAAAGAAATCGTATTATATCAGCAAAACAATTTTTGAAAGTAGAATAAGGAGAATTGAAATGAATGTAGAAGAAAAGGTAAAAAAAATATTAGAAGTTTTATTGGAATATAAAATTGAATCGGAAGATGTTATATCCGAAGCTGAAGATTTATGGGATTCATTAAAACATCTAGAAATTATAGTTACATTAGAAGAAGAATTTGGAATAAAATTTGCTCAGGAAGATATTCCGAAATTAAATTCTATGAGTGCAATAGTATCTAAAATTAAGGAATTAATAAAATGAAAATTTTGCAAAAAGTTTTTTCTTATCAAAAAAGTAATGCCTATAACGTTATTACAGTTTTAGGAATAAAATTTAAAATAAGAAACAAGTTTACCAAAATTATAAAAATTTTAAATGGTAATTTAAATAAAAAAATAAAAGATTTAGAATTATCAAATAATAAAATAAAAAATTTAATTTTAGATAGAACAACTAAATTATATAATATTTCAATATATAACGATAGAAATTTAAAAGGGTTACCTGATTTTGATAAACAATTTGTTGAAGAATTTAAGCACAAAGATATAAAAAATTTATATATTGATTTAATAACCGGATTAGATCAGGAAAGTAAAGAAATAGTAAATTTAATATTATCAAGAGTCCAATTATGGAATCAAGGTATTAAACTATTACCTGTTACTGATAGAGAGATTGCCGGGTTAACAAAATATGCTTGTGAATTTGAAAGTAATATTGTTAAATTATCGGATGATTGTTGGGCATATAATGGTTATTTACTTCCTGAAAAAAAATTCATTTCAACGACTTTTCTTGATGAACATTTCATAAACAAATTAGACTATTTGGATAAAAGTAAAAATATAATAGATGCAGGTGCTTATATAGGCGACAGTTCAATTATACTTTCCAAATATACCAGTGCCAAAGTATATGCATTTGAGCCTGTTAAAGATTTATATAATAAAATGATTAAAACAATAGAATTAAATACTCTATCAAATGTTATTCCTGTTCAGTACGGGTTAGGTGATAAAAAGGAAACACTAGAAATTCAATTAAATGATTCAAGTTCTTCTTGTATTAGAACTAATGATAAATACGATATACAGCATATTGAAATTACAACTATTGATGATTTTGTAAGAGAAAATGATAATTTACAAGTGGGTTTAATAAAAGCAGATATTGAAGGTTTTGAATTAAATATGCTAAAAGGTGCAATAAATACAATAAAGACGCAAAAACCTGCATTATTAATAGCTATATACCATTCATTTAATGATTTTTTCTATATAAAAAAAGAAATTGAAAGTTGGGATTTGGGTTATACATTTAAGATAGCAAAACCGGATGAATATTCATTCTATTGTGATACAACACTAATCGCAGAGGTAAAAAAATAATATGCTAAATTTATTTAATAATAACTTAAAACGTTTTGATTTATTAAAAATACAAAATAATGCAAACAATAAAATAAAGATTATGGTTCATAGAAATCATTCTTTTGAAATTATTGCAAGTGTATTAAATTCTTTTTTGGGCACCTTCGATTTAAATGGGCAATTTGAATACAGCAGCTATGATGATAGTTTGACTTATCCTGCAGAGATGGATGCTGATTTGCATATTCTTTGGTTAGATTTAGAAAGATATAACAAAAATTCTGTTAAATTGTTTGTAGAAGAAAAAATTAATGAACTATTTAATTTAACAAAAAAGCCTATAATTTTGGGATACATTGGTAATTTAAATAATATTGAAAGTAATATTGCAAACATTGTAAATATAAATGATGTAATTAAAGACCTAAATGACGAAGCTTTTGATTTGCAAAAAGAAATATATTCAGGAACAAGATTATCTGCCAAAGCTTCAATTAAAATTTCACAATACTTAGGGTTAAAAATAATTCCTTCATTTTTTACTACTCAAATCAAAGCAATTATTACAGATTTAGATAACACTTTTTACAAAGGTATTTTAGGTGAAGATGGTGTAAAAAATTTAATTTCAAATAAACAATACCAACAAAAATTAAAAGAACTTTCTAACAAAGGTTATATGATTTGTATTGCATCAAAAAATGACGAAGATGAAGTTCAAGGATTATTTAAACAAAGAAAAGATTTTGAATTAAATTATGATGACTTTACCTGCAAGAGAATTAATTGGAGTTCAAAATCTGAAAATATTATTGATATGGTAAAACAAATGAATATAGGTTTGGATTCAATATTATTTATTGATGATAATATTGCCGAAATTGAATCTGTAAAAGCCGCAATTCCTCAAATCAAAACTATTTTATTTGAAAATGAAGAAGATATTTTAAACAAATTAAATTTATATCCTGGATTTCTAAAAACATCTATCACAAAGGAAGATTTGTTGCGTTCCAAAGATATAAAAGCCAACGAGGAAAGAAACAATTTAGTTAAAACACTTTCAAAAGAGGAATACTTCAAAAAATTAGGAATTAGAATAGAACTTTCATTGAATGAACCTTCTCATTCAGATAGAATAACGGAACTCTTAAACAAAACAAATCAATTTATTTTATCATATAGAAGATATAATAAAGCAGAAGTTGAAAATCTTTTACATTCTCAAAATTCTTGCATAGTAACGGCAAAAATGTCTGATAATTTGTCAGATAGCGGTATTATAGCAATTCTTATTTGTAAAAAAAAGAATGAGAGCTTATTTATTGATGAATTAACATTTAGTTGTCGTGCTTTAGGTAGAAATATTGAAGATATTGTTATTTACAAAATGCTAAAACTCTCAAAAGAATATCTGAGAACTTCTGATACTGTATTGATAAATTATGAAAAGGGTGCAAGAAATATCCCTGCTTTAAATTGGTTAAAAAATTATACAAACGCTGAATTACTTGAGAAAGGTATTGTAAATATTATTTTAGATAATAATATTGAAACCTTTGGATTGGAGATAAAAATATTATGCAACAGACACTAAAACTTCATCACATCGGTGTTGCTACACGTAATATAGATAAAGAATTTGACGTATTTTCGATGTTGGGATATGAAAAATGTTCAGATATTTTTGAAGATTCTACCCAACAAATGAAAGGGTTATTTATAAAGGCAAACAATCAGCCTTGTCTTGAATTAATTGAGGGGACAGGTGAAACCAATCCTGTAAAATCACATATTTTAAAAGGAAATAAGTTTTATCATTTTGCTTATGAAACAAAAAATATAGAAAATGATTTAATGAATTTTGTTAAAAATAAAAATGCTAAAATTATTGTTCCAATAACAAAAGCTACATATTTTGAAAAGATTTGTTTTTTGCTACTGCCAAATATGATGATAGTTGAACTGGTACAATTAAGAATGAAGAGTAATGATTAATTAGAGTAAAATGTTTATGAAATTAGAAGCAACAACAGCAAAAAATTCTTTTAAATACACTTGGTTATTATCTAGAATAATGCCTTATATGATACCGTATTGGGTTAGAATAACATTAGTTTTTTTAGTTGCAATACCACTTGGCTTATTAGATGGTGTAACAGCTTTTACTTTAAAACCATACATGGATTATGTAATAGGCGGCAAATCTTTTGAGTTTGCTCTGCTAAATCATAATTTTGAAATAACAAGCATTCAAATGGCATTTATATTGCCTCTAGGAGTAATTTTATTCGCAGTTATTCAAGGAGTTTTAAGGTATTTAAACGGATATTTATCAAGCTGGACAAGTACACATATTACAAATGATGTAAAATTTGATTTATTTAAGCGATTAGTTCATATGCACCCTCAATTCTTTGATGAAAATTCTTCAGGAATTATTATATCCCGTTATATGGGAGATCCAGGAACTGCATCAGCAGGGATAGTGGATAACATAAAAACAATTACAACAAGTTTTTTCGGTGCACTAGGATTAATTGCGGTCATGTTGTATAGTTCTTGGAAACTTGCAGTAATTGGGGTATTGGTACTTTTTATTGCATTTTTACCTGTTGCTTTAATTAGAAAAAAAATTAAGGAAGCATCAAATAAAAGTATGGTTATTGGTGGGAATATAACAACAAACATTAATGAAACTTATAATGGCAATAAAGTAATGGCTGCTTATGGTTTGCAAGATAAATTATATGACTATTTTGTAAAACAAACTTGGGATGGATATAATGTAGGGATGTCACTCTATAAACGTTCGGGTTGGATGTCGCCAATGATGTATTTGATTGCATCCTTTGGCATTGCTATAGTCCTTGGATTCGGAACATATTTAATTAACTCCGGACAAATGACTGCAGGTTCTTTTGCATCATTTGTAACTTCCTTGTTACTTTTATACAAGCCTGTTAAAACATTAGGAAATACTCTTACTGGTATTCAGGAAATATTTGTTGCTATGGGCAGAGTTTTTGAACTGTTTGATTTAGAACCTGAAATTAAAAATTTAGCGGATGCAAAAGCATTAAAAGGAATAAATAATTCAATAAAATTTGAAAATGTAAATTTTGAATATATTGAATACCAGCCCGTATTAAAAAACTTAAATTTAACCGTATCTAAAAATGAAACTCTTGCAATTGTCGGAAACTCTGGCGGAGGGAAATCAACATTAGTAAATTTAATTCCAAGATTTTACGAAATCAAATCAGGTTCTATTAAAATTGACGATATTGATATTAGAGAATACACTATAGATTCTTTAAGACAAAATATCTCTATGGTATTTCAAGATAACTTTTTATATTCAGGTACAATTAGAGAAAATATAATGATGGGAAACTTCAATGCTACAGAAGACGATTTAGAAAAAGCAATATATTCTGCTCACCTGCAAGATATGATAAAAGAATTGCCGCAAGGTCTTGATACAATTCTTGGAGAAAGAGGTTTAACACTATCCGGCGGTCAAAGACAGAGAGTTGCTATTGCTCGAGCGATGTTAAGAAATGCACCTATTGTTATTCTCGACGAAGCAACATCAGCATTAGATAATGAATCAGAAGCAATAGTTCAAAAGGCTATGGATAACTTAATGAAAGATAAAACTGTCTTTATTATTGCTCACAGACTGCCAACAATTAAAAATGCTGATAGAATTGTAGTGATAAATGAAGGTGAACTAGTCGAATTAGGAACTCACGAAGAATTAATGAGTATAGAAAATGGTCAATATAAGGGACTTTATGAAATGCAATTTAAGAAGCAGAAAGTAATGTAGAAAAGAGGTAAAAATGAAACACTGCATAACTGCTAAACCTCTAAAATTAAATATTTTTAAAGAAACAATAATTTACAATTTTGCAACTAAAAGTTTTTTATGTAATATAAAAGTATAAAAGTTTGAAAAACACATTAATTAAACACAGGCTTGAAGTAGTCTTTCTGCTTCATAAGTATCAGTGAAACCGTTCAAAGCTGGTTCCTAATGCCAAATATTAACATTATTATTTAAGGAGTCTTGTATGTTTTTGAGAATTTTGAATGCAATTAAAAATATTGGTCTTACTAGTATAATCATTATTGTAATTTTGTTAACAGGGTTAATATTCAGCATAATGGTTTTACAAACTCCCCGGCAAATTTATGCTTTTCCGTCAGCACAAGGGTATGGCGCTTTTACAACCGGCGGGCGAGGCGGTGTTGTGTATCATGTAAAAACACTTGAAGATAACAATGAACTTGGCTCATTAAGATATGCCGTTAGTCAAAAAGGACCACGAACAATAGTATTTGATATTTCCGGCATAATTGAGCTTAAATCACCTCTTGTAATTTCAAATAATGATTTAACTATAGCAGGGCAGACTGCCCCTGGGGACGGCATATGCATAAAAGACTTCCCCGTAATAGTTGATGCTGATAACGTAATTATAAGATTTTTGAGATTCCGATTAGGTGATAAAACCGACGGCAGTTCGCTTGTTGTAAACAACAGACACGATATAATAATAGATCATTGTTCTATGAGCTGGGCTTCTGAAGATAATGTTAGCTTATACAATAACCTTAAGCTAACAATGCAGTGGTGTATAATTAGTGAAGCATTAAATAAAGGTCAAAAGAATAACGGTATGGGGGCAACTCTTGGCGGATACAGCGCTTCATATCATCATAACTTATTTGCAAGCAATAGAAGTAATAATCCAAAATTCTATAAATCATCACATAATAACAAATTATATCTTGAAACTATAGATTTTAGAAATAATGTTCTTTACAATTGGGGAAGTTCCTCAATAAACGGGGCAGAAACCGGAAACTATAATATTATAAATAACTATTTTAAATTCGGCCCCGCAACACAAATCCCTTCAAGAAGTCAGATATTAGAAATTTCAAATGTAAGTAATTACGGTATAGTTTATGTAAACGGCAATTACGTTCATACAAATCCTTTGCAGACAAACGATAACTGGATGGGAGTTTATCCAAATATGGATTACATAAAAACTTCCAAAAATCCAATACTGACAAGATTTGAATTTGACCATGAACCCGTTACAACTCACAGTGCAGAAAGAGCTTATAAAAAGGTGCTTAAATATGCCGGAGCATCAGACAAACGTGATTTTGCAGATAATCGAATTGTGCAGGCTGTAGAGACATATATTTCCGGCTCATCTGACAGTAAAGGTTTAATACGTTCACCTAAAGATGTGGGTAATTATCCTGAATATAAAACAGATGTTCCTCAGCTTGACTCTGATGGCGACGGTATTCCCGATGAATGGGAATTTAACCATAATTTAAATCCTTATGACGGCGGAGATGGCAAAAGTCTTACTAAAACAGGCTATACCAATCTGGAAATATATTTAAATAGCCTTGTTGAAGATTTAACAAAACAACAAAACACTAATGTATGGCCTAACTTCGACACAATTAAAATGTTCGTTCAAAATACGGCAAATAAATTTAAAAAACATTAAAAAAAGCTCTCCTTTTAGGAGAGCTTTTTTACATTGGATCGCAAAAAGATCCACATTCCCAAGTTTTTGAATCTTCAGAATATAAGCAACCAATTCCGCAAGGCTCTCCTCTATTATAACATTGAAAATTGTAGTCTTCCGAATCATGTTCGGGTGTAGAGATATAATGGCAAGGTGCTAAGCTGCCGTCTACAGAGACAAAATATTGATCATCTACCCAAATAAATTCTGTTTCATATCCTAACTCATGCGGTAATTTCGGACCGCTGTATAATGATATTGAACCATACGTTCTTATGTCTTTTAAGTATTCATTTGGATTTGATAATCCGTTTAAATCATACAATAATGCGATACACTTTGTTGCTTCACTTGTATTATTTGTATAGGGATTTTGATAGGCGCAATTCTTATTATAAACAATTAATGCGCTTATTCCACTATCAAATATTAAACCTACCGTTTCTGTATCCCAGTTGCTTAATCCAAGATTAGAGCTTGATTTTAAATTCTTTGTTTCATATTCTTCCTCTTCATAAACAAATTTTTCTTCAAAGCATTCTTCTAAATTATCATTGCTACACACTTTACCTATTTTCATGTTTTTGCCGAATTCATTTACAAATTCTTTTGTTGTTTTATAGCCGGATACTGATTCTTTCGTATTCATAACACGCATTGCTTCTTCTATTCGCGCTCTAAATACTTTATTTGCACTTTCCCAGCGCTTTTCATTTATATTTTGAAGTAACGTTGGTATTGTTAATGCGGCTACAACACCGATAATTGCCATGGAAATAAGGACTTCTGCTAGTGTAAAACCTTTTTTTAAATTTTTTTCGAAATTATAATTCCATTTATCAGAATTATATTTACATAAATTTAATATACTAAATAGCCTTGAGCAGTCTAGTTTTTTTCTCCCCCCCCCCCCCCCGATTTTCTCAATGTGTCTTAATTTCATGTTTTCCTCCTTTTGTTTTTATACTACACAATTAAAATCCTAATTGTTCTCTTGTTTTTACTCTGCCGCAAGATTTATCCTCATCACAGTAACCGAGTCTTTCGCATTTAGGTACAAGATAAGGTTTTAACCAAGGTTCTTCCGCAACCAAAGCCTCGCACATCATTTTAACCATTGTTCTGATTTCATACTGTGCGCGTGTACACAGTCTAAGGTTTGCAAGGTGAATCATTTCACGCAAGTTTAAACTTGCAACAAGAGAACTTGCAGCAGCGTTAGGAAGAACAAATCTTGCATCTTCAGCAGGAATTCCGGCTTCAACAAATTCAAGATACTGTTCTGAAATCTTATTCATAAAATCTGTAAATTTTGCTTTTAGTTCAGCATTCTTCTCAATTGTAGGTGGAATTATATAATCGAACTGCCCTTTTTCTTTTACATATCTTTGGGATTTTTGTGAAAAAGACATGTGCCTGTGACGCACCAGCTGGTGGGTGCATGCACGTGAGACATTTGAGATAGCAAAACTTACCTGAATATGTTCAATTGTCGAATAATGCCCTGATGAAATAACACGTTCAATAAGTTTAAGCATTTTTTCTTCATCATCAGTACTGTTATAAATATTAATCGGATAATCAGCACTATAGCATGTACGACATGCGGTATATACAGTCTTTAGCATATTTTCCGGCTTTGATATCAGATTAACAACCGGCTTATTATTTTCTCCCATTTCTTAATCTCCCTTACATAAAAATTGTAGCCTGCTTTTTTTCAAAGGGGCTACAATGTAACTTTTTACTAACAATTAAAATGTTATGCTTTTTTATTACCATAACGTTTGTTAAATCTTTCAACTCTGCCTTCAGAGTCAAGAATTTTTTGTTGTCCTGTGTAGAACGGGTGGCATTTGTTGCAAATTTCAACTGTAATATTATCTACAACTGAACCTGTTTCAATTTCATTACCGCATACACATTTGATTGTTGTTTTCTTATAATCAGGATGTATTCCGTCTTTCATTTTCTACCTCATTTCTTT
>CANUDF010000030.1 GCA_947857085.1 Candidatus Gastranaerophilales bacterium
TGCGACAGTCGCTACGCTCCTTCGCAATGACAGAGTGTTGTCGTGGCTCAGCCACCGGTTTGCTTAGGTGATTAGCATTTCATGTCATTACGAGCAGGCGCAGGAGATGAGTTTGTAGTACAATTGGTATATGGTTGAAAGTGCATATATTCATATACCGTTTTGCAAATCAAAATGCAGATACTGTTCTTTTGTTTCTTTTCCAAAAATTGAATTAAAAGAGCAGTATCTTTCTACATTAAAAAAAGAAATTCAGCATTACTATAATGGTGAGCCCCTCAACACAATCTACTTTGGCGGAGGCACACCTTCACTTTTAACAACTGATGAATTTAAAAATCTTCTTGCACTGTTCAACTTTAACAACAATACTGAAATTACAGTTGAACTAAACCCCGAAACACTTACGCAGGAATATTTGCATGATTTAAAATCAATCGGCATTAACCGTATAAGCCTCGGCTGTCAGACTTTTGACAACAATATTCTGAAACTTACCGGCAGAAGACACACATCCGAACAGGTTGATGACGCGGTTACTTACGCAAAAAATGCAGGATTTGACAATATAAGCCTTGATTTTATCTACGGACTCCCCGCACAAACAACTGATATGTTCGTAAAAGATTTAAAACATGCGATTTCTCTGGGAATTCAGCATATTTCACTATACGGGTTAAAAATTGATGATGGCTGTTATTTTTACGAAAACACCCCGAAAAATCTTCCCGATGAAGATTTACAGGCAGATATGTACCTGAAAGCAATTGAAACGCTGAAAGATTTTGAACACTATGAAATAAGCAATTTCGGCATCCCCTCAAAACATAACCTGAATTACTGGAACAAGCAAAACTATTACGGCTTTGGTCTTGCCGCCCACGGTTATTCCGGCAATGTAAGATACTCAAATTCCGAAACATTTGAAGAATATCTTAAAAACCCGTTAACAAAATCAAACGAAACGACACTTACCCAAGAAGAACAGCTTGAAGAAGAAATATTCCTTGGTTTTCGTAAAATGAGCGGAATAAACGTCACTGAAATTAATCAAAAGTTCAACATTGATTTTGAAACCAAATACAAAACAATTCTAGAAAAATACAAAGATTATTTTGTGAAGACAACCGCCGGTTTTGCTTTCAATGTCAACGGTATTTTAATAAGCAACAATATTTTATCTGAATTTTTGCAATAAAAAAGACCCTTTCGGGCCTTTTTTAAATATTGAAATGTATTATTATGCGTTAGCTGCGACCTCTGTTGCTGCTTCAGCAACTTCATCAGCAACCTTTTCAGTTTTTTCTGCAACTTCTTCTGCGGCTTCACCGGCTTTCTTTGCAACGCCAGGTAATTTCTGCCAGATTTTAGCGTCAACCCATTCACCTGCTTTACCAAGGTAGTGGCCGACTTTTTGCATGAATTTAGCATCTTTTAATGCTGTTTCATCAAGGACTTTCAAGCCACCTTTTTTGAAGCCAGCAAGCAATGCCCCGCCTACTACAACCGCTGCAACAACTACTGATGCCAAACCTTTTAAGAAACCGCCCTTTTTCTCAGGAGCAGCGTCAACAGATTTTTTAGGTGCTGATTCCGGCTTGGAAAATGTACTCGGACGAGAAATCGGATCTTGTGCAGCTGATGCATTAGATTTAAAACTTACAGCAGATACAGAATTTATCATGAGAAAACCTCCTTAATTACACACTTATTTTATTAAATTCTTACACCATATAAACCCTCTGATAACATGATTTTGACTTAAATATAAAACTTTTTCAATATTTGTTACAAAAGTTTACATTAAAATTGGAATATTTTAAATCCCCGTGTCATCTTATATGTTAGAAGGAGAGAACATTATGGAACAAGAAACTTTAATTTACATTGAAGAGGATGATAGAAACGAAGCAGCGAGATCTGCAAAGAGTTTTGCAGTTGAAGAAATAAAAATTCGTGCCTACACTAATTCATTAGCAGCAGAACTTGCTATGAAGCTTCTTGCACAGGAAGGTATTAATGTTTCCAATATTTATAACATGCATAACATCCGGAAAATCCTTGAAGAATTTGATATTGCAGATATTATGCTTCCTAATATACATATTGATGTAAGAATGGTCTATGATGAAAATTTAATTTTTGTTCCCAAATCACATTTTGAATTTGACTTTACTCCTGATATTTATCTTGTATTTAAAATGCTTGAAGATAATTCTAATGTCAATTTTTTAGGTTTTTTTGAACCCAAGCTGATAAATAAAAATAATCAGAATGATGAATATTATTTTATAGAGAAAGAAAAGTTATCACATCCATCTGATTTAAAAAATTATATTGAAAGTTTTAACGGCAACACAACCGAAGCATTATCGGAAGAAGAAATGGAAAACTGCCAGCGGCTGGCTATGACATTAATTGATAATGATATTGCAGATAATGATAAAAAAAATCTTATCAATAAACTTGTAAAAAGTTCTGCTCTCAGAGAAGCACTAGCAGAATTTGATAACTTTGAATGGATTTCATATCATGTTGCTTCATCTGAAACTTTTGAAGATATTAAATCTCTTGCTGATATTAACGAAAGTCAAACAGATAATCAGATTACTGACGAGTTTGATTTATTTGACACCAATGATGAATTTAGCGACTTTACTGATGATGCTCCAGAAGTTGAAGATTTTGATATATCTTTATCCGAAGAAGATTTAACTGATAATACTCTTGAAGAAAAACCTGATGAAGAAATTCCCATGGAAAACACTGATATTATTAATCCAGAATGTATAGAAACAGAGAATCAAGAAACAGAAGTTGATACTGAAAAAACTGACATTAGTGAAGAACTTGATAATATTTACTCTCCGCCGGATAATGAGATAGAAAATCTTGATGAAGATTTTGCAGCAGATGAAATTTTCAATGAAGAAACCATTCAAGAAGTTAATGAGGAAATAAATACGGCTGATAATACTGACCTGCCGGGCATAGAAGAAGTACCCGCTGAACTTTCCGGCGAAATTGTCGAAAAAATACATCTTGACGAATTTAATGAACTTCCTTTTGATACGGTTTCCACCCACGATGACAACAATCTGTCAATAGAAGAAACCCCTGTTGAAGATTTGTCATTTGATAATAATATAAATTTTGATGAACCAGCCGAAGAAACACATCTTGAATCTTTGAATGAATTATTACCGCCGGAAGAAGAAAATATCTTTGAGCCTGAACTTCAAGAAGAGGAATTCAACAACGAAGAAACTGTTGCTCTAGAAGATTTTGCAGCTGCGGAACAGAATGAAGCTATCGAAAATACAGAAGATGAAACTTCTTCAACGGAAACATTTGAAACTCTTGAAATGCCGGAAGATAATGAGTTACTGCAAGATGAAGAGACATCCGATTATGGTGAGACCGTATCATTTGAAGATTTCACTACAGTTGATGCACAGGATACATCTGAAGAAACTTTTGATGAACAAGACGAAACCTTAAGTCTTGAGGAACTTGCATCCAATAATAATGAAATTTTAAATTCAGATGAAAATGATGACTTTTTAGAAACACTAGCCAATGATACAGCTCCTCAGGCAAATGAGAGTGAACTTGTTTCATACGAAAACTCAACATCAATTAGTAATGAAAATTCTATACCGGGCGAAATATCAATCGATATAAATCAACCAACCCCAAATACATCAGATCAAGAAGATACCAATATCGAAAAACTGGGTGTACTTTATAATGAAAATAACACACTGCTGTCAGATGTTAATAATGAATTAAAAATCAAAACATCAATGCCTGAAAAGGGTAAAAAAGCAATTATTGTTGCAGGTGCAGCTATAATTGCCCTGACAACATTATTAATATACGGCTCATTCACAAAATCAAATAATACCAATGAGCAAAATAATTCAAATGTTCTTGAAAAAAATCTGCCGAAACTTGAAGAACAACCTCTTCCGGAAGATATTGCAGATGTTACCCCTAAAAAAATTATTTCTAATCCGAAACTTGAAGATGCAGCAAATGAAGCGGCACAGAATATTAATAAACAAAATGCGCCTGTTATGGAGTCCCCTTATATTGAAATTAAAAAACTTTCATGGGCGGTACCTGACTACATTTCATATAATGATTCATTCAAAAAATACCTCCAAACAGCCGGGAAAAGTCTTAAGCTATCTCTTTCAAGCGACTTGCTTCTTGCTACCGAGTATGCGTATTCAAACCAAATTCAGGTAGATATAGTTTTATCGAAAGAAGGTGTTATTCAAGATGCAAAAATACTCCAATCCAGCGGTTCCACCCAAATTGATGATATTGTGTTACGAACTGTTAAAGATACTTTAAAGGTAGTAAAAGCCCCTGCTGGAGTGATTGTAGGGGATAATATACACTTGACACTTAAAATATATCTATAAATATGCTATAATACTTGTTGAGTAAGGGAACTTTACAGTGGATTTAGCACAAGATAAATTAGATTTAATAGAAAAAATTATAAAAAATGATCGTAAATATTCAAATAATGAGGATTTATTTGATGATTTTTTCAATGAAACCTGCAAACGTTCTTTAGGCATAATAAATATTGTAAGCTCTGACGGGGCACTTGAAGCTTATCTAAAAAAAATAGCCGCAACGTCAATATTAAATGTCCTGAAAGATTCTGGCAGACTGAAAAGAACACGTTCAGGATTCACTCCTGTTAGTGAAATATCAATTGATGAAAAAATTTCAAACAACTATGCTGAAACAAAAATCTCTTACAAAAATTTCATTGTAGAAATTTCACCGGAAGAACTTGCCCTGCAAAATGATACTATAAAATATATAGCGTCGCTTATTAAAAAAATTGATGAAGATGAACCTGAAAAACAGTATTTACAAATTTATAAATTGCGTTATGATAATGGAATGACGCAAAAAGAAATTTCAGAAGAACTTGGTTTATCCCAATCAGAAATTTCAAAACGATTATTTAAATTAATGAAAAAGGTTAAAGAATCGTTTAATTAACTCAGGTAGAATTATGAGATGTCCAGTATGCAAAAAAATAATTCCGGAAAATACACTCAAGTGTCCGTATTGTAATACAAGAACAGGTTTATTATGTAAAAGCTGCAATACTGTAAACTCTATATTTGACTTAACTTGCAAAAAATGCGGAAAAGAAATTTTAAAAGTATGTGAACATTGCAGCAGCGTTAACTTTCCGAATGCAAAAAAATGCAGAAAATGCGGAATGCCGTTTGTAAAAGAAGTTGAGCCTGCACAAATTGACACTCTGGAATACAGGCCAAACTTAGTTTCGCAAAAAAATGCTGTAACTGTTTTAGTCCAAGGATTATTATCCGATGATAAAAAGATTTTTTCATTAAGCGGAGAAAAAGGTATAGGCAAAAGTTTTGTACTTAAAGAAGCTGTAACAAAGCTAAAAGATCATAATTTTATCTGGTTATTCGGTAAATGCACCCCGTTAACCCAGCTTACCCCGGGCGGTATGGTTCAGGATATGATTTTAAATCTTTTTAATCTGCCGAACTTTTGTATTAATACTCCCGATTTTAAAAAAGATGCAACAAAATTTTTTCAGAATGAATTTCCTGATATGACAGGGTTTGAAGTTAACAACTTTATAAACTTTCTATACTCCGCGCAATATGGAAATTTTGAGGATTTACTTATAAATAAGAAGAAAACTTTTAATATTCTATTTAAAGTTTTTGACAAAATTTTGCAAATGGGAAAAGTTATCCTCATTGCTGATAACTTTGATTTTATAGACGGATTTTCTTTTGAATTTTTGAACAATTTATTAAAACGCGAAAATATTCTGCAAAATCTTCGATTTATTATGATGTACAGCGACCCTAAACCCTCTAAAGGATACTTTTATTTAGGACAAGATATGGAAAATGCCTATCTTGATATAGGTATTGCACCACTTAATAATAATGAAATGGACGAATTTTGTGAGAGGCTTGAAGAAGCGTTCTCATATACAAACGAACTTGAAAAACATGAAATTATTGAGAAAAGTAAAGGCCATCCGGCATTTTTGGAACAGGCTTTAAGCCTTTGTTTTGATTGTCAGATTGGTGACAAGCCGTTTGTACTGCCAAATACATTTACAGAGATTATTCGTGAGAGATTAAAAAACCTTAAAGAAGTTAACCCTATTGCATATAATACTCTTGTAGGGGCATCGATCTTGGGTGATAAAATCAATCTTGCTTTATTAAAAGAAATTTTTAACTTTGAGGATAAAGAATTTACCGGTGTTATTGATTATTTGCGGGAAATGCATTTTATAGAACCGGTTAGTGAAATCTTTTATGAATTTAAAAATCTTCTTTTGTGGGAGACTATTCTAACAAGTTCAAAAAATGAAGATGGGTTTGTTGAATTGAATACCAAAATAGCTAATGCATTGAACAATTTTATATTAAATTCCAATGCAATTCTGGGTATTATAGCACAAAACCTTAAACAGCCGGAGCTTGCGCTTGATATTTGGACAAAGAATACAAGACTTGCAGCTTATATAGGTGATACAAATTTATATGTCATCTCACAAAAACAGTGTCTTGCACTGATTAATGAACTTGATGAAAGTGAAACAATCAAGACAAGATACAATATTTCAGAAAGATTAGGCAAACTTTTGTCAGATTATAATCCAAAAGAAGCTCTGGAATTTTTGCCTGATGCAATTGCAAATGCAAAAGCTGTAGGCAACAGCCCGAAAGAAATTGAGTTTCTAGGCTATCTTTCATACTGCTGTTTGAGAACCGGAAACTATTACGGAAATGTGGAATGTGTTGATAATGTTCTTGCAAAAGTTCCTCAGGAACATAAGCTCGAAACTGCGCTTTTGAAAGCCGCTAAACTGGAAGCTATTTTAAATATAGGCAACTGCGGAGAAGTAATAAATACTATTGATAATGATATAATGCCTGTTCTGGACGAATTTTTATCAAAGGAACCAAAATCCAAAATACCGTATGATTTTGTATATGAAACATGGCTTAAAAGTTATTTAATTCTTGCTAATGCACTTGTTTTGCAAGGCAATGACCGTTCGTTTGAAATATTAACAATTATTTTTGATATAATTGAGCGCAACCATATTCAGGACAACCTTTTTATTTGTAAAAGTAAATTAACATTGGCATTTGCAAATACTATGAAAGGTGATTTTTATACATCGGAAACAATCTTGGAAGATGTATTAAAAATTTATAAAACAAATACAATGGATAATGCTACAATACTTCGCTGGAACTTAATTGAAATATTAAATAATTTCTTTAGAGAAAGATACGACGGACTGCAAGAGGACTTATTCCAGGTTGTAACGTTTGCAAACAACTGCGGCGACAGTTTTACCAAAAACATACTAAAAACATTGCTTGGCAAAATATTTAAAGACCATGAACAGTCAAAACAAGCCTTGGACATTTATAATGACCAGATAACATATTTTGCAAAAGAAAAAATGGCTCTAGGTGCACTTCTTACGTGGTACCTGATAGCAGAAGCAACACTTGATGTAGAGGGGCCGCACGCGGCAATAGAGATAGCTTCGCAGGCACTTGATGTTGCACAAAACCCTAAAATTAATAACTACTTCTTTATTGTGTTATTAAAAATGCTTATATCAAAAGCAAGTATTGTAATTTCTGATTATGAAACAGCAAAAATCCAGCTGGAAAACGCTATAATTCTTGCCGGCAAATTTAACATGAAAGATATTTTATCAAGGCTTTATCTGCTCTATGGCAAATATTTTCAGGAACTAGGTCTGCTGAAGACCGAAAAACAGCCTGAGTATCTTAAAGGTTCAGATAAAATGTATGAAAAAGCAACTGAAATTGTAAAACAGACAAAGAACAATTGCGTATACATAGAAATAGAAAAAGCAAAAAATGTTCTAAAATCATTCTGTCAGCTGAATAGTATTAAAATTTAAGAAGACGAATTATGATTATATAAATTTTCTAATTTTTACAAGAAAAAGGACCCGAAGGTCCTGTTTGGTTTTACATTAATTAGTATATAAAAAAAGTCTTATTCCATAGGAATTGTTAATTTTTGGCCAATCTGCAATTTGTTTAAGTTTTGCAAGTTATTGGCTTCTTTAACAGCATTTGCTTTAGCAGGGCTGTATGAACCATAAAATCTAATTAAAATACTTTCTACAGTGTCACCGCTTTGCACAGTATAAACTTCAGCGTCTTGAGAAGGAGTTTCACTTGCAGGTATTAAATTAACTTTTTCATTTTTAACTTTTGTATTATTAGCAGGAACTTTTACATCATTCCCCTTTACTGAAAAACTTACAATAGTAGTTAACAAAAGCATAGTCACAGCTCCGGCAATAAATCCTGTTGCAAGATATACACTCGGTGATTTTTCAGATTTCTGGCTGATTTTAAAATTCTGCCATAAAAGATCAAGTTCTTTTTCCTTATTAGGGCGAACGTAAACATTCGGTGAATCATCATATGAAGACTCCTGTTTATATTTAGAAAGAGCTTCTAATACTGCCATTTTTTCTTTTGAAAGGTTTGATCTTCTTAGTGTTGAGCTTTTCATAATTTCGGACCTCACTATCCCTAAATTGTTCTGTAATAGAATGCTAGCACGATATTTTTTTAAATTCAAGTATTTGTAAACTTTTAGAAATTATTGAGCTGGACGAAAACACTTTTTTTATATATAATTATAATATATGAAAAAATACTCAATCGGAATTGATTTAGGCGGAACAAAAATCCTTATAGCGCTTGTAAATAGAGAAACAGGTGAAGTTATTCATTCTGTTAAGAAAAAAACAAAAAAAGATAAAGGACCGAAAAATATTATCCGAAAAATGATTGAAGGTATTGATGAATTAATTGAAGAAAGTAAAATTTCACCAGAAGAAATTTCATCAATTGGAGTAGGTGCAGCCGGTCAAGTTGACAGAGAAAACGGCATTTTAATTGCAGCTGCAAACCTTGATTGTTATGACTTAAATATACGTAAAAAAATTAATGAACACTATGATATCCCTGTATATCTGGGCAACGACGTGGAAATTGCAGCAATCGGCGAGCTTATGTTTGGTGCAGCAAAAGGTTACAAAGACGTTGTTTGCATTTTTGTCGGTACAGGAGTAGGC
This sequence comes from Candidatus Gastranaerophilales bacterium, assembly GCA_947857085.1. Lineage (GTDB taxonomy): Bacteria > Cyanobacteriota > Vampirovibrionia > Gastranaerophilales > Gastranaerophilaceae > SIG32. The sequence continues at coordinate 9,182 of CANUDF010000030.1, forward strand.
TCTGCAATAGTTAAAGATGGGAATATAATAAGAGGTGCGACCGGAACTGCCGGAGAAATCGGGCATATTATCGTTGATTTGAACGGCAGACCATGTGCTTGCGGGGCTCATGGCTGCCTTGAGGCTTATGCTTCACGTTCCGCAATTGAGAGAAGAATTGAAGGCGCATTAAAAAAAGGCCGTCACTCCGTTATTCTTGATTATATGGAAAATGGTAAATCAATTACTTCCCATATGATACATGATGCGACTGAAAGAGGTGATGAACTGGTAATTCAATGTGTTGATGAGGCGGCAGAATATTTATCCGGCGGAATTGCTAGTATAATTAACTTTATAAATCCGAAGTTAATTGTTCTTGGAGGCGGACTTATAGATGCCGTTGATTATTTTTACCAAAAAGTCATAAAAAAAGCAAAGGCTAAATCACTGCCGGTTCCTGCCTCAAAAATTGAGTTTAAAAAAGCAGCATTAGGTGACTTTTCCGGTGTTGTTGGTGCAGCATTTTTAGAAAGGTAAAATGTGGACAAAAAAGTTCTTTTAATCAGATTATCATCCTTAGGAGATGTAATTCATACAATTCCTCTTGCAAATTCACTAAAAGCCGCAGGATATAAAATAACATGGCTGGTATCAGAAAAAGGTATTCAAGTTCTTGAAGGGAATCCTTGCGTTGATAAAGTCATTCTGGCCCCGGTCCAATTATGGAAAAAACGAGGATTTTCTTTGCAAAGTTTCAAGGAATATTTGTCCATTTTAAAACAACTTCGCGACGAACATTTTGATATTGCAATTGATGCGCAGATGATGTTAAAAAGTCTATACTGGATGGCTTTTTGCGGAGCGAAAAGAAGAATAATTTCAAAACAGGCAAGAGAACTTTCCATTTTAGGTGCAAATGAAGTTATACCAAGAATTACAGAACACCATAATTCCTCTGTAATAAGAAATTACATGAAATATGCAGATTATTTGGGCGCAGACACGGAAAAAGTTATTGTAACCCTTCCCGAGCGTTCTGAAGAAGTTAAAAGAAAAGTTGACGAACTTTTAAAAGATATAACAAAACCGCTGGTTGTGATTGCTCCTGCAACAACATGGGTTCCGAAACATTGGAACAAAGACCATTGGAAAACAGTTGTCGAGAGTTTGAAAGATAAATGTTCAATTGTATTTACAGGCGGTCCAAAAGATAATGAGCTGATTTCATACATAGGCGGAGATAAATTTTTAAATCTTGCCGGAAAAACTGATGTAATGGAACTTGCAGAAGTATTTTCGCGTGCAGATGTTGTTCTTGCTCCGGATTCAGGAAGCGCACACTTAGCCTGGGCAGCACAAAAGCCTGCTGTAATAACTATTTTTACTTGTACACCATTAAAATATCTAGCACCCACTGGCGATGAAAATAAATATATAGCAGTTACAGGAGAACTGCCATGCCAGCCGTGTTTTAAGCGTAAATGCAAACTTAAAACAAATGCCTGCACCAATCTTCCGGCTCCTGAAAAAATAATAAATATTGTTAACAAACTGTTATCAAATCAAATAAATGTTGTATAATAATAGAAAAAGCAGGTATTTAATGGGTTTCTTTGATAAGATAAAAGAATACAGACGAATGGTCTCGCAGGTAGAAAGGAGTATCTACGGCGGGAAACAGGACTATCTGGAAATTTACGAACGCAACCTGCAACTGGAAAAAGAAATTGAAGCAAGAACAACAGAATTAAATGTTGCAAACAAACGTATGCTCACCTTGCAGCATATTTGGGATATGATGAATTCTTCAACTCCTCTGGAAAATGTTCTTGAAAAAGTTGTAAACAGTATACACGGGGAACTGGGATATCTTCACTGTGCAATTATCAGAAAACTTCATGATGAAACCGGTGATTATATGCAGATTGCAACGCAATCAAAAGATTCTGCCATAGCAAGGGTAAATAAAATTATTGGCATCCCTATTGAAGCAAGAAGATTAACCTATGATCCGGATAGTATCTATGCTGATACTATAAAAAATAAAAAAATTGTCCAAACAAGAGATTTAGGCGGAACATTAAAATACATCATGCCGGATTTGCCGGACGAAGTAGCCGCTGCAGCGGTCACAAATCAGCCTTGCAAGTCTTTAATAATTATTCCGTTATGTCCTATGAATACTGAATTTGGCTGGTTCTGTGTGTTTACATCCCGCGATGAATTGGCTGAAGCTGAAACAGACTTTTTATCCTTATTTGCCCAGCAAATAGAAATGTCTATAACAATTACCGACTTATTTTTAGCCGTAAAAGAACAGGCCGTAACGGACAGCTTAACCGGTTTATATAACAGACGACACTTTGAGGAAACCTTAAAACGTGAAGTTACACGGGCCAAGCGTCAAAATCAGCCTTTCTCAATTATTGGAATTGATTTGGATTTTTTGAAAAAAATTAATGATGAATACGGTCACGCTTACGGTGATTTAGCTATAAAAACTGTTGCAGATGTTTTGAAAAGTAATGCCCGTTCCATAGATGTTGCGGCTAGAATGGGCGGTGAAGAATTTAACGTTCTCTTACCCGGTATTGATTCAAAGGGTGCAATGTCCGCAGCGGAAAGAATCAGAAAAGCAATTGAACACGCTGAACTTGATGTAATAGGGCATATTACCGCAAGTATCGGGGTTGCTACTTTTCTGGAGCACTCTGACAATGTGGAAGAATTGCTTGAACTTACCGATCAGGCTATGTATCAGTCTAAACGTAATGGACGTAATCAGGTTACTCTGGCAAAACCGATTACCGAAACTTCGTGGCAGGAAATTGCTGTTAATACGTTCCTTGAAATTCTTTCCAAACGTAAAATTCCTATTCCTAAAGAAATTTCACAAGATTTACAGGCACGATTACAGCATACAGATGACAAAAAAGAAATGTCAAAAGATACACTGTTTACGGTTGCAGATATCCTGACAACAACCTATAATCCTATGCACAATCAAGGTATCATGAAGTCAAAAGTATTTATGGCAACAAGTCTTGCAAAACGTTTTGACTTGCCGAAAAATGAAATTGACAATCTTCGTATTGCAATGCTTCTTTATGACATCGGAAACTTAATGCTTCCACCTGAACTTCTGCAAAAAACAACTCCGTTAACAGAAGAAGAAAAACAGCATATAAAAGAACACCCGATTATAGCCGCTCAGGAAATTTTAAAACCAATATCATATATTCAGGATGTAATTCCTATAATTGAGCATCACCACGAGAATTGGGACGGTTCAGGCTACCCGCAGAAACTTTCACATGATGATATACCTTTAACATCACAAATTATCCTTATTGTAGATGCGTATTTTGCATTAATCGAACACAGACCATACAGAGCTAAATTAACCCCTCAGGAGGCTCTGGAAGTTATTAAAAAAGATGCCGGCAAAAAATGGAATAGTGCTCTTGTTCAGGAATTTGTAACACTTACGGAACTTGATTTAGTATAATGAAAGAAAAAGAATTAATAAAATTAATTAAAGATACTGTTAAATCAAAATATATAGGTGATGATTGTGCATATTTAAAAGATTTGAACCTTGTTATGTCTCAAGACAATTTAGTTGAAGATGTGCATTTTTCTTTAAAGTTTACAAATGCATTTGAGCTCGGGTATAAATCAGCTATGGTGAATATTTCCGACATTGCTGCAAGCGGAGCCGAACCGTCATATCTTACTGTAGGCTTATCTTTGCCTCCATATATCGGCAACATATTTGTAGAAGATTTTTTTAAAGGAATGCAACAAGCTTGCAGAAATGTTGAAATCATAGGAGGCGATATAACCGGCAGTGACAAAATATTCATATCAGTTACAGCTGCAGGAAAAACTTTAGGACGTAAGATTTCTTCAAGAAAAAATGCAAAACCCGGTTATAAAATAATAGTATCAGGTATTCACGGCTCAAGCGGAGCAGGTTTAAAAGAATTATTTAATGGAAACAAAAATAAGTTTACCAGAGCACATCTTATGCCGGAGGCACAAACAGAATTTTCCAAAAAAATTGCAGAGAATATAAAATGTGATTATGCAATGATGGATACCTCCGACGGGCTTATGGATGCATTAATTCAGATTTCAGAAGCAAGTAATGTTTTAATGTCAGTAAATTTTGAAAAAATTCCGTACGACAAAGATATTGAGAAGTTTGAAAATTTTAAAGACCTAATTTTTTATGGCGGCGAAGATTACCAGCTTGTTGCATGTGTTCCGGAGAATTTTAATATCGATGGTGCTTATGAAATTGGCGCAGTTAAAGCAGGTCAGGGTGTAGAAATTGACGGAAAGATAATTGATGATACAGAAACCAAATTATTTAATCATTTTAAGGAGCCTTAATGAAAACTTGTGCAATAATTACGGCAGGCGGTACATCAAGCCGCTTTGGTAATAAAAACAAATTAATGGAAAAAATTTATGGTAAAGAGGTAATAAGATATACTGTTGAGGCATTTGAAAAGTCAGAGGTCGATGAAATTATAATATGCGCAAATAAATCCATAATGCCTGAGCTTTTTGAAATGTTTAACCACAAAATAGTTGAAGGCGGTCCTACACGTCAGGCTTCAGTTTATAACGGATTAAAAGCCGCATCCTGCGATTATGTATTAATCCATGACGGTGCACGCCCTATAATAACACCAGAACTTATAAACAGAACAATTGATATGGTTAAAGAAAAAAATGCAGTCAGCGTAATGACAAAAACAATTGATACCATAAAAGAAGTTCAGGATGGTAAAATAATAAAAACTATTGACCGCTCAAAACTATATAATACACAAACACCTCAGGGATTTAAATATGATTTAATAAAAACAGCACATGAAAAATTTGAGCACAGAAATTTTACTGATGATTCCGGTATGATTGAGGCGCTCGGGTACGATGTTTATATCGTTGATGGAAGTTATAATAATATAAAAATCACAACACAAAGTGATATTGAACTTGCTAAAATATTTCTCAAATAAAAAAGGGTCTTACAAAAGACCCTGAAAAAATACACCTACATTACTACATAACCTTTTACTAATATGAGGAATCTAACATAAACTTTTTATTCTCCAGCTTCAGCACTGATAATCTTGTTAGAAATTTCATCGTATTCAGCGCTTATATCATTGCTGATAAACCAGCTGTTCAATTCACGTCTGATTTTTACGGCATCAGCATCAATATCAATACCTGCTCTGTCGGCGCGTTCTTGTAATTGTTCGAGAATATATCTGCCGTAATCACGTTTCTGACCATGATCTGCATCCCACATAAAACTTTCCATAAACGTTTCATTGAATTCATTTTTGTAAGTCTTGTTCCAATGCTGCATAACTTCAATTACATTATCAGAGTTGATAGAGCTTAATGCTAATTCAAATGCTTCATCATCTGTGCCCCAGCCGTCAATTGCATCAGCGAAGGTATCGCATATTAACCTTACTTGTTTTCTTTGTTCGCTTGATAGCGGTGTTTGTTTTTGTTGAACCGTATTATCATCGCCATCATCGTTCTGATTATCTTCTAATATAATTTCTTCTTCTTGAGAATTTTCAATTTCATTTTTTATACTAAGAGCAGCTTGCTCAACTTTTTCACGCAAAACTTTTAAAGAAGCGCTTACTTCATTAAGAGCTGCTTTAACTGCTGCAGGATTTGCACCTCGCTGTTGTAAGACAGTAATATCTTTCAATCTGTTTTCAAGCACTTCTATCTGGTTCAATAAAACTTCAAGCTTATTTTTTTGTTCATCAGTTAACTGTTCAGAACCTAAAGCCTGAGTTAATTGAGATTTTAATGAAGCAATATTACCACCTATATTTTGAGCAATTACATTATTGCCTATATTTGTACCAATATTAAAACCATTTGCATAGGCAGCTTGACCCAACATTATCTGCTGCATATTTTGAAAAGGATTTAATGAATTATTAACCGTACTCATCATTTGAGCAAAATGATAATATGGGTTGAATATGTTTTGGATGCCAAATGCTTGACCCGGTGTCAAATAAGACGGCATAACATTGAATTGATATTGACCACCGTAGTTTGACGAATAATTATACGGATATAATGAGTTCCAGGTAAATAAATCTACCGGTCCGCATGATGTTGTTCCCCAAGTCATAATTCGTATCCCCTTAATTTGTTCCCCGTACTTATATAAAAAAATTCCAGCACTGGAAATTGCATGAGTACATGCATTTGAGACATAACACAATCTTGAAAATCCTTGTGGCACAAGACTTTTCTAAAATTTAAATTTTATTTAACATTTCTTAATACTCCAGCAAAATACTTGCTATACCGTTCTTTGATAAATTTGGGTTAATATCTTTTATTGAAATAATTGAACTTGCATCAACATGTTCTTTAAAAATTTCCTGCAAAAGCGCTGTATTATAATCATATAATATAGATCCATGCTGAAGTATATAGCCTTCTTTTCTGCATTGTGCGGAGCCTATGAGTTTTTTGCCGTTATAACACAAATCCGCTCCGGTTGAAATTAACATACAGTAATCAAACTTTGTATGAACAGGCTTTTCACTGCCAAAAGTTAATTCAATATCAAGTTTTTTAAATTTATCAATTAAAAATTGCGAAATTTCTTTATAGGATTGAGTGACATTATCACCGTTTTTTAGATATGAAACAGGACATACGAAGCTGTAAGTAATTTCATCATCGTGAAGCAAAGCTCTACCTCCTGTTAAACGTCGCACAACATCTATATTTTTCGATTTTAAAAAATCATAATCAATAAAATCATCTTTCTGGTTTCTGCCAAGAGAAACACAGGCAGGTGACCAGCCGTACAGCCGGAATACAGGTTCTTGAGACTGCATTAAAATTGCCTGATTGAGCAAATCAGAGTCAATCTGCATATTTTCAGAACCTGTTCTGACTTCATAAGGAATTAATTTCATTTTTCTGATTTTTCCCTTGCAGCAAGTTCTTTTTCAAACTGTACAAAAACTTCATTACCTACAAATTGTTCTAAAGCAGCACGTTTTGCAAAAAAATCAGACTTGGCTTTTGACTGCATATCCAATGCTGAGCGGTAATATGCGTCTGTAATGAGAATTATTTCCCTTGAAGCATTTTGTGCAAGTTCATAATTTTTCTTTCTTTGCTGAACAAGTTTATCAATCATTTCAAGCTGCTTTCTTGAGGTCATATAATCATAATACAGGTTAACAGCTCTCTGCTGCAAATCTTCAATTTTACGAACAAGAATAATCATATCCGCGTCTGTAACTCTTGTATATTTATAATTCAAAGCCTTTGTATCCTGAGACATAATGCCGAGGACATTACCTCCGATTAAAGACCCCGTTGCAAGAATAGGATTTCCCATGCCGGCACCGACCATAGTAGACATGCTTGCAATTGTTGTTAGAACCTTTTTAACAGATTTTTCATCAGGTTTATCCGCATCAGGATTTGCTAGTTTATATAAAGCAAAATTAATAGTATCACTTTGAGTTGCCGCACCGCGCCATAACAATGATAAATCAGCAACCATATCCTTTTCTTCAAGATTTAGTTCGGACGCGATTTCACCAGACATTCGCTTCAAGCTTAAATCTGCATAAGTCAACTCATCAGATGTGTGTTCAATTGATGTATCTTTTTGTACATATTCCTTTTTAACCGGCTGAACTTCCGCTTCAACATATATTTTTTCAGGCGAATCCGATATTCCTAAACGATAAGCCGGATCTTTAGGAAAATTAATATCCTTATAATCCAGTGCCCATACAGTATTTCCGACAGCTAAAATCAGGGCTAGAATAATACTATTTCTTTTCATTTTTAGCCCCTCCTGCTTTTTCGCCGACAAGTGCAGCGTTATAATTATATTGATACAAATTAAGATTATCTACAACCTTTTTCCCTGCAAGCCTCTGAAGCTCAAGATGGTATTTCTTAGCTGTCTGCATGTAGTAATATTCTTCTATTAGAACATTATCATACAATGAAGACGATATTGCGATTTCCAAAAAATCCTCTTCATCCATAGCTTTTGCATAATTCTTACTGTACAAAAGCTGTCTGGAGCGTGTTTCTTTAAGCTGTATAAGAGAATTTTTATAATTATAATACGCATTAATAATTTTATCCTGCAAGCTTTCAACAAGTCCTGCAAGCTCAATTAGTTCTGTATCCGTTAAAGGGATTTCCTGCGGAATATTTTTTCTGTTAATAAGATTCTGGGCAATTCTTCCGGCGGCAAATGCTCCGGTTGCAACCATGTAATCCGAACCCATTGCATAGGGGATAAAAGATGAACCGGCAACTATTGCTGATAAAGTTTTTGCCATTAAAGACGAGTGAATTCTTCTCTGGCTTTCAGGTGTAGAAAGTTTTTTTAAAGCAAATCCTATGACCTGATTGTTTTCAACAGTGCCTTTCCATAAGTTTTCTATATCTTCAAGGTCTTTTTCTTTCTGGCGTTTGACAATTTCGTCCATAACAGCTTTATCATTTATAACCATAGAATCTTTCATCTTAACGTCAGTTTTCGGAATCTCAATTTTTTGAGCTTCTACATTCTCCAACTTGATTTCATCAGCAGGACAGGGCACCCCCAGCATTATTAATATTAAAGATACTAAAACCCTCTTCATAATAAAGTTATAGCATAAGAAAATAATAAATCCAATGATTGATTAAGTTTTACATCTTTTGGAGGTACTGCACAACAGGAAAAAATTTTAAAATTTAAATATAACAAGCGGGGAGAGCATGACAAAGAAATCACAATATATGAGCAATCCGGTTAAACAGTCCGTGAATTTATGCGAAAAAGCCGATATGCTTCGCGAAAAAAATTCATTTAAAGAAGCTGCTTCAAGCTATCTTAATGCTATAATGCTTGAACGTGATAATGCTCAGTCATATTTCGGCCTCGGGGTTTGCTACAAGCACATGGAAAACTATGCAAAAGCAATCCGTTATCTTGAAAAGGCGGCAGAACTTGATGAAAACAATTATGACGCATATTTTGAACTTGGAGTATGTCATTTGCTTGAGGGAATTCCCTGCGGTGCAATTAAGAACTTTGTAAGAGCAATTCAGATAAACCCAGAAAATCCGGACGCTATTTTACAATTAGGAATATCTCATGAATTGTGCGAAGAATACGATATGGCACTGATGATTTATCAGAAACTTATTGAGAACTCTCCTGAATACATAAAAGCCTACGACCACAAATCATCATTGCTGATGAAAATGGAAAGATACAAAGAAGCATCCTTAATCTTAAACCAGATAATGAAAATAGACCCGTCATATCACAAAGCTTACGCAGGCATAGGCATCTGCTTTGACAAACTGGGTAAAAAATCAGACGCGCAAAGATATTACAGAAAATTTTTATTAAACAAACCTGACTCATCACAGGCAAGCTTTGTTAAAACAAGAATGCAAAAACTAAGATTACAGATGACAAAATCAAACAATCTTTCTGTAGTATAAATAATATCTTTTTTTTCAATAACGCTCCCGGCTCCGCTATTGTTTCAAAAACAGATATTTTTTATACTATTATTTATTATGCTTTATCAGAATCAATCTTCTTAATGCGCAAAATTTTATCGATAACTTCAAGATCTACTTCATTATTGATTACAGGGTTTATTCCCATTTGTTCCATAAATAATCTTGGTATTATAACATAATAACTATTGCCAATTTCTACTAACTTTTTACGAACCATAATTTAATCCTTTGGCTTGCCAATCTTTCTAATGCGCAAAACCTTATCAACAACTTCAAGTTCAACCTCATTACTAATTACAGGGTTATCAATACCCATTTCTTCTAGAAATACTCTCGGTATAACAATACCATAACTGTTCCCAATTGTTCTTAGTTTTTTCTTTATCAAAATATCACCCGCATCACGTTACTACAAAGTTACTATTTTATTATAATACTTTTACTTGACATAGTGTTGCTATTATGTTATAACAAAATAGCAACTAAAGGAGGTTTTATGACAGAAGACGAATTAGAAGAAATAAACTGGAAAGCAGTGAAGGTACTCACATACCTGCAAGTATTAAAAGACTTTGCCGAGATGAAACAACATGCCAAATATATGGGACATGTCAGCATAATAGTTGATGATATAATAGATTTAACCAAAGATATCACAAGGAAATTTTAGTATAAGTATTATGAAACAATTTCGCCGTTAAGATACCAGGTTTTGGCTCCTGTGATTTTAACATTTACAAATTGGCCTGTTAAATCCTTGTCGCAAGGAATGTGAACCGTTTTGTTATTTCTGGTTTTACCTGTATTTATGAGTTTTCCTCTGCGTTCATAGAAACTTTCAACAAGCACTTCCATTTCTCGGCCGATATATTTAAGGTTTGATTTTAGGCAGTTTTCCTGAACTTTTTTGTTCAAACGCTGGAACCTTTCATTTTTTACATTTTCCGGAATATATTTATCTACCCATTTTGCGGCAACTGTTTTTTCGCGCGGAGAATAAGCCGCAACATTTGAATAATCAAGTTCAAACTCATCAATCGCAGTAAAAGTTTCTTCAAACTGTTCTTCTGTCTCACCCGGAAATCCTGCAATAAAATCGCTTGTGATAGTAACATCCGGAACCATATCGCGGACTTTTTTAACTATCTTTGCATAAGTTTCCCTGTCATAACGTCTATTCATTTTTTTCAAAACTTCACTGGAGCCTGACTGCATAGGAATATGAAAATACTCGCAAACTTTATCCAGTTCAACAACGGTTTCAATAAGTTCATCAGTAATATCAGTCGGATATGAGGTTACAAACCGAATTCTAAAATTACCCTCCAACGCATTCAAATCACGCAAAAGCTGTGCCAGTCTGTAATTTTTATCTGTAAAATCTTTTCCGTAGCTGTCAACATTCTGCCCTAAAAGTGTAATTTCTTTATGTCCCTGAGCTAAAGCATCTTTTGCCTCCTGAATTATCACCTCAGGAAGTCTTGAACGTTCGCGCCCGCGTGTGTAAGGCACAATACAGTATGTACAGAAATTATTACAGCCCTCTGTTATATTAATCCATGCGTTAACAGATTTTACACGTTTAATACCGAACCCGCGTGTGTCTTCAGTTTTGTGGGTTTCTGTACATTCGCATATTTTTTCGCCGTTTTCAACGGCTTTAATAATCTCGGGAAGCTTATAAATATTATGGGTTCCCAAAATAAAATCCACGTAGTGCGCGCGTTTAAAAATCTTTTCTGCTTTCTGCTGTGCAACACAACCGCAAAAACCTATTTTTAAATCCGGCTTAGATTCATTCTTCCATTTTCCCCATGTTCCGATAAGGCTGAAAGCTTTATCTTCGCTTAACTGTCTGATTGAACAAGTATTAACCATTAATAAATCGGCTTTTTTCGGGTCTTGTACCTCATCATAGCCGAAATGTGATAACATACCGAGCATTCTCTCAGTATCTGATTTATTCATCTGGCATCCCATTGTTTCTATATAAACTTTTTTCATATTTCCCTTTCAATATATTAAAAATTATAATACAAAAATACAATTATAACTTGACTTTTGTACTCTAAAATTATATGCTTTAATTAGTCGTTTATTGGAATTATGGAGTTAGTATGGGGTCAACAAGGTATAATATTCTTTCAATGCTGGAAGAAAAGACTAATGCCTACAGTGACAGAATTGCACTCGGCATTAAAACATCTATGGGCTGGAAAGAGTTTTCATATAAAGGTATAGGACTTTTATCAAGAAAACTTGCAAGCCATTTGATAATGAATGTTCAGGTAAAAAAAGGTGAAAGAGCCGCAATCCTTTCAGAATCAAAACCTGAATACGGCGCATGCGTTTTTGCATCTATCATGGCAGGTATGACTGTTGTGCCTTTAGATATCAAGTTAACAAAATATGAGCTTAAATCAATTTTATCAGACTGTGAACCAACGGTTATGCTGGTTTCTCAGTCTTTTGTCCAAATTGCACTTGAATTGCAGAAAGATATACCGTCAATAAAAAATATTTTTGTAATTGACGAACCGTCATACAACTTAGGGTTAACAAGCATTTATGAATTTCCGAATATATATGAATGCAAATGGCGTCATAGAAGTTCAAAATCAACTGCATTAATTATTTACACATCAGGGACAACAGGCGCTCCAAAAGGTGTTGAAATAACTTTTGCAAACATGTTTGCCCAGCTTCATGATTTGGAATATGCTCTAAACCAAATTCTGCCAAACAGAAAAGTAACCGTGCTTTCTATTCTGCCTATGAACCATTTGTTTGAGCTTACGGTAGGTTTCTCAACATTTTTACACTTCGGTTTTTCGGTTTATTATACTCAAAGCCTTAAACCGAAAGATATTTTGGGGATTATGGTGGATAAAAAAGTAGACTTTATGATTGTTGTGCCTGCCTTTCTTAAGCTGTTGAAAACAGCTATAGAAAGCGAACTGAACAATTCACCTAAACATATTCAGGCTGCATTTAAAATAATGTATGCAATAGCAAAATTTATACCGTCATACGGCATTAAAAAAGCAATGTTCAAAAAAATCCATGACAAATTCGGCGGACACTTTATGGGCTGTATATCAGGCGGAGCACCGCTTGATGTAGCTGTAGGAAAATTCTTCGAGCGAATCGGGATAAAAGTTTATCAGGGATACGGCCTGTCGGAGACAAGTCCGGTTGTTTCAGTAAACACAAATAGAAGAAGCGACTTAGCATCTGTCGGAGAGCCGTTAAGAAGTTATGAAGTTAAAATTGACGGGGAGACGGGAGAACTTTTATTAAAAGGGCCATCCGTTATGAAAGGCTATCACAATCAGCCCGAACTTACTTCTGAAGTTATTGACGAAGACGGCTGGCTTCATACAGGAGATATTGCAAAAATTTGCAATCATGGTCATATTTATATCACAGGCAGAATAAAAAATATGATTGTACTTTCCGGCGGAAAAAAAGTTTTTCCGGAAGAAGTTGAATCTGTCATTGAAAAAAGCGAATATATAGAAGAAGTCTGTGTTCTTGGTATATCGAGAACATTCGGTTCAAAAGACGGCACAGAAGAAATTGCAGCCGTAATTGTTCCGAAAGAATACTTGTATGAAAAATACGATAGTGATACAATAGAAAAGTTAGTAAGGGACGACGTAAAAACTTTATCATTGCAGCTTACACAATTTAAACGCCCGACTAATATTATTATAAAAAAAGAACCTTTACCAAAAACAACAACCCGAAAAATTAAACGTAAAGAAGTTAAGGAATTAGTAAACGTATAAAGAAAGGAAGGAAAAATGAAAAAAGTTTTAGTATTAGCAGTTTTATTAGCAATGGCAGGAACAATTTCACCTGTATTTGCAGGCGGAACAGAAGGACATCCGGGCAAAGTTTCAGGCAAAAGCGTAGGTGCAGCAGCTTTATCGCTGTTAGTTTGGCCCGGTATCGGTCAAGTAATACTTGATAACCCTGTTGAAAAAAACTGCACCCACGCAATTTTAGGTTTGACAGGTATTTTCAGATTCTGGTCAGCCTATGACGCATTTGTAGACCGCAAGGGCGGTGTTTGGCATAACAGAATTTAGTTGAAATATTATAAAACAAAAGAGCCTGAACAAATGTTCAGGCTCTTGCTTTTCATAGTTTTGGAGGTTATGAAAAGTATCTTTTTAAAAGTCCGTCAAACCCTTTACCGTGACGTGCTTCGTCTTTTGCCATTTCGTGAACTGTGTCATGGATTGCATCGTAACCCAATTCTTTAGCGCGTCTTGCAATAGCAAGTTTACCTTCGCAAGCGCCATGTTCTGCTTCAGCACGAAGTTCAAGGTTTTTCTTAGTAGAGTCTGTAACAACTTCACCTAACAGTTCCGCAAATTTTGCAGCGTGTTCTGCTTCTTCAAATGCGTATCTTTTATAAGCTTCTGCAACTTCAGGATATCCTTCTCTTTCAGCAACTCTTGCCATTGCAAGATACATGCCGACTTCTGTGCATTCACCTGTAAAATGAGCTCTTAAACCTTCCATTACTTCTTTATCTTCAACAACGCCGTCGCCAACTTTGTGTTCACAAGCGTAAACTTTGTCTCCGCCGCCTACAGCTTTGAATGTTGTTGCACCGCATAAAGGACACTTTTCAGGTGCCTTATCAGCTTCTGTTGACCAACCGCATACTGTACATACATATTTCATATCTAACCACCTTTCTTTTAACATGATTATTGTAACATATTGAATTTGATTTGTAAAGTAAGAATGATTCTCATTTTTAAAAAATATTGTATGTATAACTTTTAGATCTCTCGGCGAAATAAAAAAAGACCTCTTACACAGAGGTCAAGGTTGGTTATTTTTTTAGGTTATATATAGTATTATGTCAGTTTTCATCTTGATAAATTCTCCTGAATATTTTATATTGCCTTATAAAAGTAAAAACTTTACAAAAATTAATAATATAAAATGTATAATATTAATATGCTGATAAAATTTAAAAAGTGGTTTTTGTCAAAAATATTACGGCGGAAATATTACAGAACTGGTAAATGCAAGGCATGCGGGAAATGCTGTACACAGATTTACGTAAAGCATTACAAGCATGTAATTCAGGAGGAAAAAGAGTTTGAAAAACTCCAATATCTGCACAGTTTCTATTCAAATCTAAAAGTAATCGGCAAAGACGAAATAGGTTTAATCTTTGAATGCCAGAATCTGGATCCGGTAACACATAAATGTAAAATCCACAAGCGACGTCCGGCAATTTGCAGAAGATATCCTCAGGAGGAACTTTTTTCAATGGGCGGTGCCTTATCTGACGACTGCGGATACAAAATGGAACCGATTGTCCCATTTAAAGATGTGGTAAAAAAGCTCTCGAAAAATATTGCAAAACATCATAAAAATTGATATAATAATACAGGACACAATTATTACGGAGGATTTAAGAATGGGCGCAAATACGCACTATCACTACTTTACTAGCAGGGGGGGGGGGCAGTAGGCTATCCTCTCTATGGTTTCTTGACTTTTTTAATTTCCTTAACTATAATTCTATTAATGATAAGTATAGTTT
>CANUDF010000031.1 GCA_947857085.1 Candidatus Gastranaerophilales bacterium
CGAAACCCTCTTCTTTTCTACCTAGAGGAGACGCCCCCCCCCCGACATGCCTACTCGTTAATTCTTTCATGCTTCCTCCTTTTTATTTTCTATCTCATTAGTAGTATAACAAACTATTTATTTTTTGGCAACAAAAAGCACTTCCTCATGAAGTGCAGCACATACTTTGTCAGAAAAATGGAAAAAGGAGTATTATTATTAAGCCATCTGAGGTTTACCTGTAAGATTTATCAAAGCTTCAATTACCCGCGGCATCTGGCATACAAATGAATAATTGCCTTTTGCTAACGAACATCTCTTGCAGTCACAATGAATGCTGTAGCATTCAAGTGCCTGCTCAGTCCAGTTTTGTGTAATAGATTCTGAAATCTCCCCGTTATTTTGCGGATAAAAATCTTCCTCTTCTTCTAAAAGCTCATTCATACAAAACCCCACAGATTACCTACCCATGTTCATTATATCCTGTGAATGTTTTGATTTAATCCTCTATTTGAAGTAATTTTTCTATAATTTTTTCATTATATCGATTATCTATGGCACTGAAGGGGTAAACTTCCCCGCCAAATTCGTTTTCAACCTTTTTTATGACACTCTGGATTTTAGGTTTCGGAACATAATCAACTTTTGTAACTATTGTAAATATTGGCAAGTTATACGCCTCTACCCATTCTCTCATTTGAAAATCATTTTTCTGAATATCATGCCTGCCGTCTACAAGCTGAATAAGCGATTTAATCTGCTCACGTTTTAAAAGATATTCTTCTAAATATTTTTGCCAGCGGTTCTGGGCTTCTTTTGAAACCTTTGCATAACCGTAACCCGGCAAATCCGCTATGATAAAATTATTTGAAAAATTAAAAAAGTTTATAAGTCTTGTTTTACCCGGAGTATTTGATGTTTTTGCAAGTTTTTTATTATTTGCCAGAGCGTTTATGAACGAAGACTTGCCTACATTTGAACGGCCGAGCAAAGGAAACTCATTTAGTTGAAAATCCGGACACTGGCTTAGTTTTTCTGCGCTTACTATAAAGTTTGCCTGCATATACGGTCTCATTTAAGCGCCTTTTCCTTTTGTTCTTTTAGTCTGCGTTTATACAATACCGTTTGAAATAAATTATACATATTATCGCTGTCTACAACTGTAATCTGTGTTTTTTTATTTACAAAGTCTACATTTACAGATGGTTTATTGCTAAAAATATTCGATTTTATATTTACAATCTGAAAAAGCCCCTCAGTTAATATACTTAGAGGCTCTCTCAAAAATATTTCAAATGTTTTTCTGATATCAAATTGTTTCATCAGAGTTTTTATTTTACTTTCTTTTTGTATTTATTTATTTTTCTGGTTATTGAACCTTTGTCAGCAGCATTCGGGCTGTATGACAGGTATTGTGTA
The DNA here is from genome assembly GCA_947857085.1 of Candidatus Gastranaerophilales bacterium. Taxonomy (GTDB): domain Bacteria; phylum Cyanobacteriota; class Vampirovibrionia; order Gastranaerophilales; family Gastranaerophilaceae; genus SIG32. Next base: position 1,399 of record CANUDF010000031.1, read on the forward strand.
TAGTATTTTACTGCGCCTTGATAATTCTTTTCTTCTTCATAAGCCATTGCTTTTAATTTTGCAATATCTGCTGAATTATGGAAAAAGTCAATTGCGCGGTTGCAATATTCTATAGTTGAAGCATAATTTTTTTCTTTAAATTGTCTTCTTGCTACATCCAAAAATTCGTTTGATTTGATTTCACACAGATTGATGTAATCAATTCCATTTTTTGCAGCAACATTATTCGGATCAGTTTGCAAAACTTTTTCAAGAGCAGTTCTTGCTGTTTTAAACTGTTTGTTATGCAAGAGAATTTCTGACAGATACAGATAATCATCTGTTGTTTTTGAGAAATTAATTGCATTTTCAAACGTATAAACAGCGTCTTTTTCTCTGCCTAATGCAAGGTAAGCTTCACCTTTAATCACTGAATCCATTATACTGTTGCCGGCAGATTGAATTATATAGTTCAAGCTGTCTTTTGACATAGGAACCTGATGTGTTATTCTTGCAAGTTTAATTTTTGCAAGGTGTAATTTTAAGTCATCAGGTGTTTTTTCAATTGCTTTGTTTACATAATCATAAGCAAGATATACATCTTTATTTGTTGTATACATTTCACTGTCGGCAGTATCTTTTGCCATTTCATAATATGTATTTGCAAGACCTACAATAGCATCATCATTGTAAGTTTCATCGCCAAGCAATTTTGAATAGTAATCCAGCGCCTGATCATATTTTTTAGTTTCCAAAGCCATATTTGCAACTCTATATATTCCATCTTTGTAATTAGGATTAATTACAATAGCAGTCTTTAACTGTTCCATTGCAAATTCTGAATCTGCTCTGCGTTCATAAACACCCGCAAGATTTATATAAGGACGTGAATTTTCAGGTTTTACCGCAACTGATTTTTTAAATGAATTAATAGCAGCAGCCTGATTACCCTGTCTTAAATATAATTCACCCTGCAAGTTCAAGGCAGGTGAAGAATTTGGATTGATATGGAGCGAGTGGTTAATCCATGTTAAAGCACCTGAGTAATCTTTTTTCTTTGCTGCAACCTGTGCAAGATGATACATTGAAGTCGGATTATGTGTATTATATTTTAAAGATTGTTTAAATTGTTTTTCGGCTTCATCAAGTTTATTATCCATCATTGCAAGGGTTCCAAGGTTATCGTATGCCGGTGCAAAATCAGGTTTAATTTGTAATGCTACCTGAAATAATTCCTGAGCATCTTTCTTGTTGCCTAATTTTAATGTTGCAACGCCCATAGCATTGTAAGCCTCAAAATGATTGTTATTTAAATTAACAGCTGTAACAAATTCTTTTATGGCATTTGTTGTTAAATTTCTTGCGTTTTTAATATATTCAACATCAGAAGATGTAAGTCTCATCATATAAACAAGACCTTGAGCATAATGAAGGTCAGCATTGTTAGGATGTTTTTTTAATAATTTATCTAACTCTGCCTGAGCTGGAGCAAGTTTGTATTGCTTTGCCATTGAAATAATCCTTAATGCCTGAGCATCAATATTATCCGGATCTTGATTTAACAACGTATTTAACTCAGCGTCAGCTTGAGAATATTTATTATACTCAATCATTTTACTGATTTCCGGGTATTTTTGAGAAACTTTATTTTTTTCTACCTTTGCTTCCAAATCCGCAGCGAATGCAGAAGTGCTGCAGAATACACCTGCAAGAACCATTGCTGAAACTAATAACTTTTTACAACTCATATTATCTCCTGATTTTTTTACTATTCTAAATATTCTAAATATATTGTATAATATATATTATAAAAAAGCAATACGGTGAATGATGGGTTTAAACGCAAATTCAAAGCAGGATTTAGAGGATTTCAAATCTTATATATTGGTAGAAAAAAACTTTTCGAAACATACGGCAAAAGCCTACTATTCCGACATTTTAAGTTTTCTTGTATGGATGGAAGATATGTCATGTGAAGATGTGAACTTTTCTAAAGTACGAGATTATCTCCATTTTATTCAAAAATTCAATTACAAAAAAACAACCATAGCAAGAAAAATAGCTTCTATAAGAACTTTTTATAAATTTTTATACAGAGAACGTAAGGTAAATTCAAACCCTGCAATGAATTTAACCTCACCTAAACGACCAAAATCTCTGCCGAAATTTTTAACACCGGAAGAAATTGAAAAAATACTTAACAATGTAAAAATAGAAACACCTTCGGGATACAGAAACAGAGCAATACTTGAACTATTATGGGCAACAGGCATGCGGGTTTCCGAATTAAGCGGCTTAAATTTCGGGGACTTAAACCTTGAAAATAATGAAATCCGTGTTTTCGGCAAAGGCTCAAAAGAGCGTATTATTCTGGTGACAGACAGGGCAAAAAATTATCTGGAAAGATATATAGATTCGGCAAGAATGCTTATCCCAAAGGGTTACAGACTTGAAGACCCATCTGAAAGCTCCCCTGTTTTTATAAACAATACAGGCTACAGATTACAGACAAAAACAATCCGGAATGTTATAAATGATATTGTTGATAAAATTGAGCTGCCCAAAAAAGTTACACCCCACGTTTTTCGACACAGTTTTGCAACACATTTAATAGAAAACGGTGCAGATTTAAGAGTTGTACAGGAATTACTAGGCCATGCCAGTATTTCAAACACACAAATCTATACTCATGTCTCATTACAGCATATGAAAGAAGTTTATAATGAAGCTCACCCGAGAGCATAGCGTTATTTTCTTTCGTAAAGCGACTTATTAGATTTAATAAATAATAAAAGCGGGATAATTATAAAACACAACAGCCCGAATATTCTGAATGAATCAATAAATGCCCAGAGCGTTGATTGTTTTACCAATTGTCCGTATAAAGAATACTGAGCCATATAATTTGCAACAGATACATGGGTATATTGTGCAAGACCTGCAGCAGTATTCTGCAACCGTTCAATATAAGCAGGATTTAATTCGGATAGATTTCCAACCATCATATATTGGTGAATTTGAGCAAACCTTGAAAGCATAGTCGCAACAAGTGAAGTTCCGATAGCGCCGCCTATTGTCTTCAGCAAATTCTGGATACCTGATGCATTTGTCATCTGGTCATTACGCAAAGTGTCAACCGAAAGGTTAATAATAGGTACCATAGCAAGACCCATACCCATACCCATCATAAAATTCGGAATCATAATGTTAATACTTGCGATTTGCAGGTTCAAAAATCCAAGAGCCAAACCGCCGCTGCCTATTAAAGATAAACCAATCATAACAAGAAGCCTGTTACTCACTTTATTAGATATATTAGCAACAATAATCATAGCAAGTAAACTTCCCAGACCGCGCGGCATCATGGAGTAACCGCTTAAAAATGCTGTATAGCCCATCATGCTTTGCAAAAACTGCGGTAAAATTGCAATCGAAGCATACAAAACACCCTGAATGACAACCTGTATAGCTGTTCCTGCAAGAAAGTTCATATCTTTAAAAACACTTAAATCAATTAAAGTATCTTTTCGTTTAACCTGTGATATAAAAAACAATATCCCTGAAACGCAGGAAACTCCAAACATCCAGCATACCCATGGGGCATTAAACCAATCTGCATTGTTTCCCTTATCAAGCACTATTTGCAGGCACATAATCCATAGCATCAAAAGAAAAAATCCCAATCCGTCAATCTTAACACCTTTTTGACGTCTTGCATAAGGAGGATCTGTAAGGAATTTTTTACACATAACAGCAGCAATACAACCGAATGGTACATTTATAAAATAAATCCAAGGCCATGACCAATTGTCCGTAATCCATCCGCCCAAAACAGGCCCTATTATAGGAGCAATAATAATTCCCATACCAAATACTGCCATTGCTTTACCGCGGTCTTTTTTCGGAAAACTTTCAAGCATAATAGCTTGTGAAATCGGAACAATACCGCCGCCGCCAAAGCCCTGCAAAATTCTTGCCAGAACCATTGTTAACAAAGAATTTGCCAGACCGCATAACATTGAAGCTATTGTGAAAAGCAAAATACTTATGATAAAAAAGTTTTTACGTCCGAAAACTTTACTGAACCAGTCTACCGCAGGGATTACAATACCGCTTGCAATAAGGTAGCTTGTTAAAATCCATATAGATTCATCACGTGTAACCGAAAAGCTTCCTGCCATATGCGGCAGTGCAACGTTTGCAATTGTACCGTCTAATACAAATATAAATACTGCCAGTAATACAGCTGACGCAGGCAGCCACGGATTTTTCGGATATTCAAATTCTTCTGTAATTTTTTCTTCTGTCATAATAACCTATTTTAACGTAACACGCTTTTCACTTTTTAATAAAAACATAAATGGTATCAGAATTAAACAGGCAATCGCAAATACTTTAAATGTTGTCATATATGCACATAAAGTAGACTGCTGGATTAACTGATTATATAACATTTTACCGGCCATATATGTCGCGTTGAAGCTGTCACCGGCAGTATGTATAAAAGAAGCAGCATAGCTGTTTAATCTTTCCATAAAAACTGTATTCGATTCGCTTAATGATTTTACCAAACCGTTCTGGTGAACTTGTGAAAATCTTGAAATCATTGTGGCAACAAGCGACGTTCCTATTGCTCCGCCTATTGTTTTTAATAAATTCTGCAATCCTGAGGCATTTGTCATCTGGTCATTTCTTAAGGTGATACAAGAAAGTGTAGTAATCGGCATCATTGTAAATACCAGACCAATTCCAAATATTATATTAGGAATTACAATATTCATCATACTTATTTCCAGATTAAGCATTCCAAGCATCCAGCCTCCAAGCCCAAGACAGAATAAGCCGACAATACCGTAAGTTTTATAACTGAATCTTCCGCCAAGCCCGCCAAATATTAACAATGCCGTAAATGCTCCTACACCCCTCGGCATTATGGCAACACCGCTTGTAAATGCGTCATAGCCAAGCATATATTGAAGCATTTGAGGCAATATTGCAAGAGAGGCAAGCAGCACTGCATTTATCAAAATTAACATTACGGTTCCGCACAGATAATTAATATCCTTAAAAACATCAAGCTTAACCATGGGTTTTTTACCTTTTATCTGTGAAATAAAGAATAAAATTCCGCCGGTTAAAGCAATTGCAGTAAGCCAGCATATCCATGGGGCATTAAACCAATCCGCATCATTACCTTTATCAAAAACAATCTGCAAAGGAATTAACCAGACACAAAGACATAAAAATCCAAATTTATCAAGATGGGTATTTTTTTGACGTCTAGCATAAGGAGGGTCTTCAAGATATTTTTTAGCCAGTGCAATACAAATAAACCCGACAGGAACATTGATAAAGAAGATATAAGGCCAAGACCAATTCTCCGTAATCCATCCGCCAAGTACAGGCCCTAAAATAGGAGCAACAACTACAACGAGACCAAAAACTGACATTGCTTTATTTCTGGCTTCACCCGTGAAACTTTCCATAGTAATTGCCTGAGCCATAGGCATTAAACAGCCACCGCCTATTCCTTGTAATGCACGTGCAATAACAATCATGCCGATAGAGTTTGAAATACCGCATAAAAAAGAAGCTACAGTAAATATAAATACACCCAGCATAAAGAAATTTTTTCTTCCGAAAAATTTACAGAAAAAATCTATCATAGGTATTACAATACTGCTTGCCATAAGATAACTTGTCAAAACCCATATTGATTCCTGACTGCTGACAGAGTAAGTTCCTGCAATATGCGGCAACGCTACGTTTGCAACTGTTTCATCAAGTGCATACATAAAAGTTGCAAGCATTACGGGCATAATTATAAACCAGGGACTGGTCGATGGTTTCCATTCTGTTTCTTGTATTGTATTTTCTGACATTGTATCCTTTTTATTTAAAAGCCGACTGTTTTACGTTTAAGTAAGAGCCGGCTTTAAATTTTATTAGTTTTTAAGCTATCTTATTCTTACTTTCGGAACTACTGACATACCCGGCACAATGTTGTATTGTTCGGGGTCTATTTCTTCCGTAAATACGATTTTTACCGGAACCCTTTGAACAATTTTTACGAATGAGCCGACAGCGTTTTCAGGCGGGAATAAGCTTGATTTTGCGCCTGAACTTCTTTGAATACTATCAATCTTCCCTTTAAATACTTTATTCGGATAGGTATCAACTTTGATATCAACTGATTGGCCCGGTTTCATATGACGGAGCTGGTTTTCTTTAAAATTCGCTACAATCCAAATATCATCAGGAACAATAGTGAATAAAGGGGAACCAACTTGAACATACATACCTTTTTCTACACGTCTTGAAGCTACTGTTCCGGATTGCGGAGCGTAGATATTTGTGTAAGAAAGGTTAACTTCAGCCTGATCTTTTTGGGCTTTAAGCGCTTTCAAATCAGCGTCGGCAACTTTGCTGTCATTTTCTGAAAATATAGATTGTTCAGCTGTTACCAATTGAGCCTGTGCACTGTCGTATTTTGCCTGTGCAGCATCAAGTGTTTGTTTTGAAACAGCGCCTGCTTCATATAAGTTTTTGTATCTTTCCAAATCTTTTTTTGCAACTTCTATATTTGTATTTGCCGCTTTAAAATTAGCTTTTGCATTTTGTTGATTTAATAATGCTCTTTCGTATTGGGCAGACATTTGGTCAACCTTGATTTTGTAATCTGTATCGTCAATTCTTGCAACCAAATCCCCCTCATTAACACGCTGGTTATCTTTAATCAAAACCTCTACAATCTGTCCGCTTACTTTCGGAGCAACCGAAACTGTTGTTGTTTCTACATATGCATCATCTGTTGACTGAAATTTAATCGTATCTATTACAAAATATGTAATTAAAGCCAAAACTACAAGTCCAATTGCAATAAATACCGGTTTCTTAATATGTTTTTTTTCTTCACTCATTTCTTCTGTTTGAATTTCTTGTTCTTCCATTTTTACCTCTTATATTTTAAAATCTATCAGTTCTTCAAATCTTTCTCTTACTTTTTTCAAAGAAGTATATAAAGCCTCAATTTCTTCTTCTGAAACAATTCTTTTAGTTTCTACGATATAGCTTTCAACTTTTTTATTTATACTAATAAGTTTTTTATAACCATTTTCCGTTATCGCCATTTTTCTGACAAGTCTGTTATTCTTTGTATCAACAAATCTTGTAACCAGACCTTTATTTTCTAAAGAATTTAATATTCTGCCAGTATTTGCCCTGTCTTTTATAATTAGTTTTGCCAAATCTCTCTGGCAAATTCCTTCATTACAAGAAATTGTATCAAGTGCGACATATTCATCCAACAATAATTCGATGTTTAATTTTTCAAAAAGCTGCATACCCAAAATACGCATAACTCTAGCTGTCTTTTCAACTTCATAATTTAACGTATCTGTATAATGTCTAAGATTTTTAAACATTCAACTTCCTTTTCAAATCTCAATCTTTGTTGTAAAAAAAATATGTTGCATTTACAACAATATTATGCTAACATATGATTATTAAAAATGCAAGCACTAAATTTAAAAGAGGAAGAGAAATTGAAAAAGGCAATAGCAACAACAATCTTGGCAGGTCTTATGACAATGAATACATCCCCGATTTTTGCAATCGATGATATTCAAAAATCAACAGCCACCCCGAAACAATTTAAAAGCATGGTAAAGAAAAATAAAAAAGTAAACAATGATTATAAATATGCTTATATAAATATAGACTGGTGGGAAAATTTTAATGACGATAATTTAAACAGTTATATAGCTAAAGCAATAGAAAATAACTATGACTTAAAAATGGCAACATTAGCTGTAGAAGAATATTATCAACAAACAAGAGCTCAATTTGCAAGTGAATTGCCGAGTGCAGCAATCGGTTATGCACCAAACCTTGTTAAAATGCCGGGCTCCACTTCAACAGAAGGAGCTTTTGCAGCGCCTGCTTTAGTTCAATATGAAGTTGATATTTTCTTAAAAAACAGAGATAAAACAAAATCGGTAAAAAAACTATGGGAAGGTTCAAAATTTGATGAACGCGGGGCCTATATTTCTATAGCTTCGGCAGTAGGAACAACATATCTGAATATTGTTAAACTCGACAAAATCATTGAACTTCAAGAAGAAATTGTTCAGGACAGAAAAGAAATTTATGATTTGATGTTATTACGGCACAATGAAGGGATAACTTCAACAGCAGATACTGTCAGAGCAAACAAAGCATATGTAAGCGGAAATTCTGACTTAATAGAATTAAAAAAACAGCGTGAAAAACTGCTTCATCAAATGTGTGTTCTTATTGGCGAAAGCCCTGAAAATGCAAATACTCTTGCAAGAACTCCTCTTGATGAACTTGATTTCACAGGAGTTATACCTGCTGAAATTTCATCAGAAGTTATTATCCAGAGACCGGATTATATGAAAGCCGAAAAAATGGTTGAAAAGGCAGGAATAGATGTAAGAGTAGCCAAAAAAGAATTCCTTCCAACTATTAGTTTGAGTGGTTTTGCGTTATTTAATGCCGCTAACTTTGGCAGCACATTTACAACAAAAAATATGCTTGCGGCAATAGGCGGTTTCGGACTGCTTCCGTTGTTTACCGGAGGGGCAAGGATTGCAAATCTAAGAATTAAAAAAGCTGAATACGAAAGAATTCTTCAAAATTATTATAAAACAAATTTGACAGCAATACAGGAAGTGAACGATTCTCTAGTAAGTATCAGAATGGATAGACAGAAGATGACTGAAACAAAAAAACAAGCAGACCTTGAAAAAGCTGACTTCGGCTATAACAAACAAAGATACGAACAGGGAACTATTTCTAAACTTGACTTAATTCAGGTAAAAGAAAATGTTCTTGTAATGGATAAATTGGTGGCAACAAATAAAGTTGAATGTCTGGTAGATTACATTGGACTTTATAAAGCTGTCGGAAGTAAACTCTAAAATCTAAATCATCACCTCTTTACTTTAAAAAGTGAAGTCATGCCGGCTTAACCGCCGGCATTATTTTTAAGCTGAAAGTCTTTGCAGAACTCTAATATTCAAAAACTCGGAAGAATTTTTAAAAAATATCCTGTTAATACTGCCGAGTTCAAGTCTTCTCAAGGGTTCACTCCTGAATAATACATTTTTATTCCCGAAAGTATTCAATATAATGTAATTTCCTAAGGAAAAATCATATTGAATTGTAAGAAGAATTTCATAATCCAAATCAAGCTGAAAATTACATCCTGCATTAGTACCAATAGTAACAACATTTTTATCGGCAAAAAATTTTTCGTTGTTTTTTGAAGAAATCATTATATCCATAATTCAAATTATAAAAACAAGAATATTCTTCAAACATTCACCTGTCAGGCTATCTATGATAAATCTGTTAACATTTTATTCAAAATCCCTGTCAAATCATTTGCATATTCTAGCCGGCATCTATCCGGGTGAAATTTCTTGATAAGTTCAATACATTCCTTTTTAGAAAGATTAGCAAGCTTTTCGGGTGTTATTCCCAAAATATTCGCCAATTTAGAACTTTCTTGTGAAGTAAGATTCTTCAAGCCTGTATTGGCAACTTTTCCATACAACCCATTTATAAAAGACTTAGTACTTTGTGAAGCAGCTTGAGACGCTGAGCCTGCGGCAGAAGATGCTGCATTTCCGGTAGTTGAACCCGCACCTTTAGACGCTCCTCCGGCAGTTTTTACAAGCCCGCTGCCCGGTGAACCTGCTTTTACGAGAGCGCTTTCACCGGCAGAAGCGCCTGTTCTTACTAATCCGCTTTCAGCTGAGGAAGCAGTGCTTGAAGCTGCTGATGCACCTTTACCAGCTAAAGCACCTGCACCTTTCACTATCCCTGCTGTAGCTCCTGCAATTAATCCTTCTTTCATTGCTTGATTAGCAATATTATTAAGATTATCCATGTTCACATCACCGTCAACATCATTTGTTGCCAAATCTGATACCTCAACTAATGTTCTGGCTGCAGCAGTGGAAGCTCCTGCGACAGCAGCGGTTGCTGCCAATGAGGCTCCACCTGTTGCAACGGCTGCTGCTGCACTGGCAGCAACTACAACAGTAGTTTTAACAGCCGCTGCACCTTTCTGCTGTGATTCATTATATTTTGCCACCCGTCTTGCTATATCATTCTTTGAACCGTATGCTTTCACATAATTTTCATCAGTTGGTTCATTGATGTAGTTTTGAATATTCTCAGTGTTATAATCTAATCCGAAAATTTCTTTAAATTTAGTTTTAAATTGTTCTTCACCTTGTAATCTTGCCCTTTCTAATTCTTGAAGTTGAGTCTCATACCGTTCAATATCTGCACGAACTTTTACGGCCCTGTTTTCAGAACCCCATAACCAGCTTACGGCATCTGCTGTTTTTCCTGCCCATCCGTCATTTGCAAGTTGGTTTTCAAAATCTGCTTTAGCCTGACTCAAAATATTTTTTTGTACAGTTACAGAATTTTCTTTCACTTGCTCTTCCATATGTTCTTGCATTTCTTCTTGCTGTTTACGTAGTTCTTCTGCCTGTTTTTCATTTTCGATCCTTGTATATTCAGCCAAATTTGCGTTAAGTTTTCCGCTTAATTCTTCTACGTTAACTGATTTTACGAAAATATTTCCGTTTTCATCTGTTGTTATTTGGAAATTTCTGTCATGAGCAGATGTTTCATAAATTCCGTTTTCCGCATCAACAAGCGTTAATTGCATTACAGCGTTTTTACCGTAATCAGACGGCAGTGTCATATTCAAAGTCTTAGGGAACTTATCGTCTTCTAAAGTTTCACCTTTAGGAAGTCTTATTTCGCCTTCATAAGCTCTTGCAAGACCAGTTGCAGAACCGTCAATTACAGCTTTTGCACTCATTTTATCACCAAAAGCAGCCTTTAATGCATCTTGAGGTGTTTTTTGTTCGGGTTCTTTTTCTATTAATTTACCGTCTTTATCAAATTCTTGAATTTCACCTGTTTCTAAATTTTGAACTGTTTTTGACCCGTCTGTGTTTATTGTTGTAATAGTTTCATTTTCAGAAATAACTTGTGACCCGTCGGGATTAGTGGTTGTAGTTTTTAAAATCTCTCCGTCTTTGCCATATTCATACTCAACGATTTCTTTTATACCGCTGCCTTTTTCGGTTTCTTTTTTGGTAACTTTACCGTCTGAATTAAGATATTCGGTTACAGTACCTTTCTGGCGGATTGTTTGGGTAATATTTCCGTTCTCGTCATATTTTACGATTGTTTTTACGCCGTTTTCTTCGGAAACTTCCTGTTTTACTTTGCCGGCTTCATCAAAATACTGTGTAACCGTTTTACCGTCTTTAACAGTCTTTTTAGCATACATCAGGCCGTTTTCCTGATTAATCATATCAGTAATTGTTTCGCCGATTTCGTTCGGTTTATATTCAATATTAATTGTTTGTACACCGTCAGCAAATTTTGAATAAGTTGTGTTTTCTATATTATCGGAAACTATGCCCAGTTCATTAAAAAACTGTAAGACTTCTCTTTTTTTCATTTCGCCTTTAAGACCATTCTCTTTTAAAAATTTCTTTGCCTCTTTGCGGGTAATTTTGCCGTCTTCAGAATTACCAAGAGTCTGAAGCAATGTCTCCATTTCTTCTTTTTCAAGGACACCGTTATTATTCTTGTCCAATTTTTGAAACAATTTGATTTGTTGGGCTGTTTTCATATCGGATTTTTTAATCCCTGCATCAAACTGATTGAGATTAATTTGTCCAAACTTTCCTGTTCTGCCTAAATTCACATTACCTGACATAAATAATAACTCCTTATATTATAATGGTGGTGTTATTATTCATATCGGTATGCGGCTAAAATTCTTTAATAGTGTACACTTCTACCATACCATACCATACCATACAGGCATTATAACAGGGTTTTAGCCATTTTAAAATCTATGTTTACATTTTGTAATATACGACATATGTATTTGATTTTTTAATCTATAGTTCAAACTAATAATTTCATCTTTTTGAATGGTTGATTTTTTTTAAAAAATTATTAATATATATCTGAGGTAGTATAAATAAAAAGGACAAAATTATGTCAAATTATTCAGGAAACTCCCTATTAACAGGTATTTATGCAGGATTAACAAATACTTATTCATATCTTGCACAACTGAACCCGGACGGTGTTACTTTAGAAAGTATTTCAAATGCAAGAACAGACTCAAAAAATTATTTGAATCTAAATCAAAGTTTTGCGTCATACCTGCAAACAAATTTTAATTCAATAGATAAAGACGGAGATGGCGTAATCGGCGCAGATGAATTGACAAACTTTACTAATATGTTGTCTGCCAAAGGCGTAACAAGAACAGAACTTGCACAGCTTGCAGCATCTGGAGCAAGCGGATTATCTTCAGATATGGTAAACAATATCCTTGAGCACTTTGATGAAATGGATACAAACCATGACGGCAGAATTACAAGTGCCGAAATTTCCGCTTACAGCTACGGTGCTTCCAAACAGGAAAAAATAGATGAATTTAATCACCAGAGAGCAACAAATATGTCGACTTTTTATTCTGATGATTCTTCTTCATCAAGCGTTGATTCTTATAGCATGTTAAGCTACAGATATAAAAATTATAATAAATAAAAACTTAGCAGCAATGTATAAACCTTCCTTGTATCCTTAAAAGGTTTATATACCATACAAAAAGGGAAAGCGGTCAAGAAATGACCGTTTTTTATTGTTTTTATGATATAAAATTATATATAGGATTAAGAAAGGAGTTTTGTATGAAAAAATATTTATGGATTTTTTTCTCTATATTATTTATAGGGCTGCAAGGCGCATATGCTTTTGAATTTAATGCAATTAAAGATAATCAGCAGGTTGTATATTGCCCAACTGTTAAAATGTGGAATACCGGGGGAATGTGTGAAGACAAAATTGTTTTAACTAAAAAAATGTCACATGGTTCGGGAGGCTTTTCAGAATATTATTTTAATGACGGAAAAATTGCGGTTCCTTTGACTTCTAATTTTGAATTTCTTTTTGACGGCCATTTAATAACAGTTAATAACGCTGACCTGGAATATAATGAAATTGTATATCAAAACGGTATATTTATTGAAAAAGCATTAAGTGAAAATGATGTAAAAAAAATATTTCCTGATGCAGAAATAATTAAAATTTCACAATTTAAGGACGGTAAGATTACTATTAAAAAGGGCTGGTTTAAGAAAAAGACTATTCTTTTGTTTAATGATACCAATTTAGATTTCTATAAATATTCTTATAGACCGGACAATAATATTAAAAATCCATACATTACAGGGTTGATAACATTAAAACGGCCCGGGAAAATAACTTTTTCTCATTACGGCGATAAAGAAGATATGCTGACTATATATGTAAAAAATTAATTAAAAAGACCGGCTTTCCGGTCTTTTTTATATTATTATTTAACAGATTTTGCAACTTCAGCAGTTATATCATCACCGCCAAAAAGAACCATATTTTTTGGAAGAACAAGATTATATTTTAAACCCTTTGCCTTTTCTACAACTATAGATTTTATATTACTGTCAATTTGCATAAGCTTTGTGTTGTATTCGTTATCCAGAGCAACTTTTTGATTATTAATTTCATTTCTGTATTTTTCTTCAAGCTGTGCAATTTTAACCGGATCGGTTTCTTTGGAAATTTCCTGTCTTGCCTTATCAACTGTCGCTTTCATGGCATCAAGCTTTTTCTGTTGATCAGCTTTCAGGGCATTTACTTCTGATGATTTCGAAATCAAAGACTGAACATCAACAACCGCAACTCTGTATCCTGTATCTGATATTGCCTTGCTATTTATAGAATACCCTGCAACAAATGCTATTAAGCAAACTGCTATGAACCATAAATGTTTTTTCATAAAATAAATCCTTTCTTTTGACAAGAACATGTTATCCGCCTTTTTGAAATTTTGGAAATTCCACAATCGGGTAAAATTGATAAAATAGTTTTTTTCAGGTAAAATAAATTTGCGAGAGAGAAAAGGAGAAATCGTATATGAAAAAATCAATCAAAGATTTAGGAGACATCAAAGGAAAAAGAGCTCTTGTAAGAGTTGATATTAATGTTCCTTTAGATGCTGACAAAAATGTTACGGATGATACAAGAATTCAGGCAATTTTACCAACAGTAAACTACTTAAAAGAAAAAGGAGCCAAAATAATCCTTATGGCACACTTGGGAAGACCAAAAGGCGAAGCTAACCCTGAATTCACTTTAGCACCTGTAGCTAAATATTTATCAAAAGTTCTGGGTGAAGATGTTCTATTTGTTTCAACACCTGTAGGTGAAGGTGCAGAAAAAGAATTAGCTGATATGAAAGACGGTCAGGTGGCTTTACTTGAAAACATCCGCTACTATAAAGCTGAAGAAGCAAAAGATGACGACATGACATTTGCAAATGAACTTGCAAAACTCGGCGATTTTTATGTAAATGACGCATTCGGCGCTGCTCACAGAAACCACACTTCAACAGCAAAGCTTGCTAAAGTCTTAAAACCAGCAGTTTCAGGTCTTTTAATGGAAAAAGAATTAAGATGTCTTTCTCAAGCTCTTGATAATCCAACAAGACCATTCACAGCGGTTGTAGGCGGTGCAAAAGTTTCTTCTAAAATCGGTGTTTTGGAAAACTTAATTGATAAGGTAGATAATTTGATTATCGGCGGCGGTATGGCTTACACATTTGTAAAAGCAAACGGCGGAAAAATCGGTAACTCTATATGTGAAGATGACCAGTTAGAAGTAGCAAAAGCTATTGAAAAGAAAGCAGCAGACAAAGGCGTTAAACTGGTAATGGCAACTGACGTTCTTGTAACTGATGATTTTTCAGGCAATGGAACAAACAAGGTTGTTGACATCAACAATATCCCGGACGGATTTGAAGGCGTAGATGCAGGCCCTGAATCACAAAAGGCATTTGCTGATGTAATCAAAACATCAAAAACAATCCTTATGAACGGTCCTGTAGGTGCTTTTGAAAACCCTGCTTTTGCAGAAGGAACAAAAGCTGTATTAAAAGCAATTGTTGAAGCAACCCAAAACGGCGCAATTTCTGTTATCGGCGGCGGAGATTCAGTTTCAGCAGCTAAAAAATTCTGCAAAGCTGAAGACTTCACACACGTTTCAACAGGCGGGGGAGCTTCTCTTGAATTCATCGAAGGAAAAGTTCTTCCGGGCGTTGCTGCTTTAGATGATAAGTAAACAATCAAATAAATATTTAAAAAAGGCGGTTATTTAGCCGCCTTTTTGTTTCTTATATGAGCTTTTATCCCATCAATTATACCAAATGTTAGAGCAAATCCGGAATTTAAAAATAAAGCGGATTTCTTATCAGACTTCAATATTTTTCCAAGGCGGTTTGACATTTCCTGTGATACAACACCAAACCCGAACCATATTGCAGTTGTAGTAACCGCAGCACGAAAAGGTGAAACGTAATGTGAATGTTCTTTCCTACGTTTTTTCTTTTTTGCAGCAAAATTAACTGCATCAGGGGTATATGTAATACTGTTAATTCTCATTGTTATTCCTTTTTTATGCAATATATAAAATACCACAAAAAAATTTAATTACAATAGTATTTGTGTTCCGAGAATTAATCTGTGGCTGTCCTCTAAATCCTGATTATCACAATAAACATAATTCAAAAGAATTCTCATACCCTGACCAATTACGAAATAATTTATACCGGCAGAATATTCTCGTCTTAAATCACCTGACATATCACGATTAGGATCAAACTGGTCGAAACGTGCCACAAGCTGGACTTTTGGGGTAAGTTTATAACCTATTGTTGTATAAAAACCTTCTGCTTTATCTGTGCTGAATACTCTTGCATTATACCCGTCAGCAATTGCATATTCCGCATTTATCATAAAATTTTTGTAGTTATAACCAATGTAAGCTCCGCCTACTGTGTAATTCTCATGTTTTTTTCCGGCATTTAAACCGCCGCCCATAATAAGTTTTCCATACTTTCCGTCAGTTTTGCCAAGCGGTTTAAAATTAACCCAGCCCGTAAATTCAGCGCCCGGAAAAAATTCTTTAAAATATCTGTCAGAACTGTTCATTGCTAAACTGTAATCGGCAAGCGAATAATTACCTATAACCCTTACACCAAAGGCTCGCGTATTTGCAAATGTTCTGGAAATCTGCGACCTCATTATAAATGGCAGATATGTAGTACTCATACCGCCCTCAACGCCAACCTGATTTCTTGAATTACCTACCATGATCTGGTGATGCGGAATTGCCTTGTTAACAATGTAGGCGTCACTTATTAAATTTTGAAAAAACGACCTTTCATTTGTAGGCGTTAATTTAAGTTGAAGCTTAAAGTCTGTTTTGTATTCCGGATTTAACTGCCCCATCATACCAACGTCAATTGAGGTTATATCATATTCTGTTGAATAATCAGTATCAAAGTTAAATGACATATTACCGCGGTATTTTCCGTAAAACTGAATTCTGTCAACAGGCCCTCTGTCTAAATCTAAAGTTAATATATCTTTTAAAAGATAATTACTATAATCTGTTCTTGTAACCTGAGCTTTTAAAGATTTATCAATTTTTGCAAATAAAGAACCTTCTTCTCTGTCTATAGGATCACCCAAATGCTTAAACATAAAGAAATTTTCTTCTGCTGTATCAAGATCTTTTTCGTCTATGACACCGTCATTATTTAAATCTCTTTTTGGAAGTCTGGTGTTTTCCGGCAGCAAAATTTCACCCTCATGAACATTTTTTTCAACAGAAAGCCCCTCAACCGCAAATGCACTTGTAGACGTAAATATAAGGGATATTAAAAAAGCAATTCTAAAAAGAGTGTTCACAAATATTAATTATATCATAAATTTATTGCATTTTAAAATTTTTTTATAGTATATTTATTATTACTATGACATATGTAACAAGAAATAATAAATATACAAAAACCCATGCCCCTATTGTAGAAGCTTTAAAAAAAGCTTATGAAAACCCCACATATCAGTTTCATATACCGGGGCACACAAAAGGCAGCGGTTCTTTACCGGAATTTAAAAAACTTATAGGCAAAAAAGCTCTTGCAGTGGATACAACCGACGAGTTTGATAACTTAGGAACATTACACCCCGCAACAGGTCCTATTAAAGAAGCACAGGAGTTAGCAGCCCAAGCTTTCGGGGCTAAAAAAACATTCTTTTTACTAAACGGTTCCACTGCCGGAAACCTTGCTCTTGCAATGGGGTTGACTAAAAAAGGACAAAGAATTTTAACAAACAGAAACTGCCACCGATCAATTTTAACAGGCATGATAATTTCAGGTGCAGAACCATTATGGCTGGTGCCTGAAAGATTTGAAGACTGGGGAATCTGGGGCAACGTAAACCCAGAGCGTGTCGAAGAAATGCTTAAAACACACGGTGATGTTTCTATGGTCTGGATTACAAACCCGACTTATGAGGGTGTTGTATCTGATATAAAATCAATTTCCGCAATTTGCAGAAAATATAATGTACCTCTTATTGTTGATGAGGCACATGCTTCTTTGTGGAACTTTAATGATCATTTACCGACATCAGCTTTAAAGCTTGGTGCTGACGCTGTTGTTCATTCGCTTCATAAAACAGGCGGAAGCATGAGCCAGAGTTCAATGCTTCATATTTCAGAAAACTCAATGCTTGATGTTGATGCGGTTGAAAAGGCTTTGAAATTACTGCATACAACAAGCCCGTCATTAATGCTGTTGGCAAGCCTTGATGCGGCGCGTGCAAATCTTGAAAGCCCGCGCGGCAAAAAACAACTTCAAAGGGCAATTGCAAACGCTAAATATCTTCGCAGCGAAATTGACAAAATGGAACACATTCATCAGTTAAAACCTGATTTCGGATACAAAACAGATGTGACAAAAGTATTTATAAAAGCTGACGGTTTGTCCGGAAAACGTTTAGAGTCTATTTTGGAAATAGATTTTAATATAGAGGTCGAAAGCGCATCAGATGCAGGCTTATTACTGTTATCAAACATAGGAAACAAACGTTCTGATATGCAGTATCTTGTAGAATGTTTGAAAAAAATAGACAGAACAAATTATTCTGATATCTGCTATCTGGAAAACAAAAAACACATGCCTATGCTGACACCGATAATCAAAATGAGTCTTCGCGACGCATATTATTCAGCAAAAGAAACTATTCCGAAATCACAGGCAATAGGAAGAATTTCAGCAGAAGTAATAGCAGAATGTCCTCCTGGAATTGCTGTTTTGCTTCCGGGAGAACTAATTACAGAAGAACATATGCCGTACTTAACTGATTACGAGTTTATTGAAGTTATTAAATAAAGACTTTTCTTATTAAGAAATACTGATTAAAGTATTGCTGATTTCTGTCATAAGGTTAATATCATTTGTTTTACGTGCAAACTTTTGCGCTTTTTCAAGAAGTCCTTTAGCCTTGTCTTCATTTTTATATTCAAGCATAATTTCAGCCGCATTCAGGTAATTTTGTGCAACTTTTTGCGGAGAGTCTGCATCAATGTAATTTTTTACTGCTTTTGAATAAGCTTTTAGAGCTTCCGGAGATTCGCCAAACTTGTCGTAAGCGTCGCCAAGGCTTGCGGAAACATAGCCTTTAACTTTTGCGTTATCTGTTTCATCTGCAATTGTATCTGCTGCTTCAAAGTAATCAAAAGCTGTTCTTTCATACATATCTGAATAAATATTTCCGATTTTTGCAAGCGAAGTTGATTGGGCTGTTAAATTTTCCGCTTCACCGGCAAAAGAAACCGTGCTGAAGTAGTGATCAATTGCAGGTTCAATCTGATTTACATCATTGTAAATTTCTGCCATGGAATAATGGGCACGGGTTTTAACATTGCAGTCTTTTGTTCTTTTAACTGACTGGTTGTAACTTTTCAACGCCTGTGCAAGATAGTCATGGTCGTCATAAATTTTTCCGACTTCTAAAAATATCTTTGACTGAGTTTCTTTATCATCAACCTCGTTTGCCCGTTCTAATGCTGTTTGGAAAGCTGCAATTGCTTCTTTCGGTTTATTTGCATAAGACATTTTTTTCGCCTGAATAAAGAGTTTTTTAAGCTCTTTGTCCTGAGGTATAAACGGGTTAACCTGTTGGACTTCTTCTGTCTTTTCAGTTCTGTTCAAGGTTTCTTCAGGGAATTTAACCAAAAATTCAGGGTTAATGTCTTCTTCATTATATTTAAAATCTATCTGCTGTAAGAAAAGCGCGTCAACCCAGTTTTCTACAACTTTTGAGTCTTTATCCAGAGTTTTTGATATGTAATTGTCTAATATAGAGGCTGCATTTTTAAGGTTAGACTTAATAAGCTTGCTGTTCGGGGTTTCTTTTGTAACCTGTTTTTCAATCAAAGCAAGGTAACCGCTGACTTCTTCTTTCAAGTCATCAGGGGTGCCGATTGCTATTGCGGTGTTTTTAAAATCTTTAAGTATCTGGGCAATGTTAATATTAGGATTGCGCTGCGCTAAAGCCGTTGCAACTTCGTTTGGGTAAGGTACGGAAAGCTGTTCGGTTGTAACCTGCTGATATGCAGGCTGATAAGCAGCAGGGTTTCTGTCAACATATTGAAGACCTTTGCTTCTGCTGTTCTGGTTGGTCTGTTCTTCTCTTTGAGCATTAGAAGCTGAACGTTCCTCATCTTCCCTTTTCTTGATTTGGTTACGTCTGTCTTGAACAAAATATGGCCGTTGATATACGCTGTTTAAGTTCAACCCCATTTACATACCTCTGGTTCTACAACAATATCTTACATTAATTGCAGTTTTTTTAACTCATACTTTTGTATGACTTATATTTAAGGTTTTTTCAGAACATGTCAAGCTTACCCGATAACAACCATTTCACAATTCTTACAATCAAAAATCAGCGGATATTTTTTGCCTTTTTCGTCTATCAAAAACAGTTTGTCCGGAGATTTACACATATTAAAAGCATATTTCAGACAGTGTTTTGTGCGCATAAGTTCTGCATTCTTTGGTTTTGTACTTTCATAAGACATCTGGCAGGTTTCACAGCCGCAGTTTTCATAAAAACTTTTTGCCTCATGATTATGAATATTTGCCCTGTAATCAAGATTTTTAACGGGAAACTCCGCATGATTCATTGGCTGCTGAACCTCGCGTTCGTAGCTGCTGAGGCGTTCTTCCATTAATTTTTCAAGTATTTCACGGCGCAGATTGTTTATTTCCGAGACCGGCAAAAACGGCAATTCACCGTTAATTTCAATTTCTGTAACGTAAAAATCGCTTTCACCTGTCTTTTTAAGCTGAGCTGTAAAATTTTCTTTCATTTTCTCAGGATTTTTAGCTGTTTCTTCCTGCAAAACTTTCATTGCTGCTTCGTTTTTGTCTTCATCAATGGCATGAAGAACACCCTCGTTATATAAGAATTTCACGCCTATTCTGCGGCGTGTTTTGGAGTTTGTAAGCTGTTTTTCGAATTTGGCATCAAAGTTTCTGTAAACCATCATACCGACAGTGATTTTGTCCATTTTATTGGGATAAATTTTGTTTCCGTCAACCTTATTTATAAGACAGCCGGAAAGTTCGCCGTCAATAAAGTAGCACAGGCCGTCCTGCGGATTAATATCTGCGTTAATTTCAAAATAATCTTTAGCTGTTTTTGTAACTTTTCCGAGCTTTTCGCCAAGGGATTTCGGGGTGGCAAAATTAAAACAATCTTTTCTGCTTTCAAGAAAGTAATCAGTAAACCCGCGGTTAAAGCTTTTGCTTACGTCAGGTTCAAAGTCAAGAAAAACTTTGCCGGAGGATGTTTTTTCCGAATATTTGTCAATCTCGCGTCTGTAGAATGCAACGACATTTTTCACGTAATTTTCGTCTTTTAATCTGCCCTCGATTTTGAAAGATTTTACGCCTGCTTTAATAAGTTCTTCAATGTGTTTTGAGGCGTTAAAATCTTTAAGGCTCAAAAGGTGCATGTCTTTTGCAATAACTTTTCCATTGCTGTCAACAAGCGAATACTTTTTGCGACAGCTCTGGGCGCATTCTCCTCGGTTTGCGGAGCGTCCGCCTATTGAACAGCTCAAATAACACTGACCGCTGTATGAGACGCATAATGCGCCGTGAACAAAGGTTTCTATTTCTGTTCTTGTTTGTCTGCAGATTTCTTTTATGGTTTCCAGCGAAAGTTCACGTGCGAGAATTACTCTTGAAACGCCGATTTGGTCAAAAAATTTAACTTTTTCAAGTGTTCTGTTATCGCACTGGGTGCTTGCGTGAATAGGAATTGGCGGGAGTTCGCCTCTTATTGCAAGTTCAAGGATACCTGTATCCTGAACAATAATTGCATCAACTCCGGTATCATAAAGGTTTTGGATAAGTTTTTTTGCCCGAACAAGTTCGTTATCATCAAGTATGGTATTTATTGTAACGTGAACTTTTACATTGAATTTGTGGGCATATTCTACAATTTCTCTGATATCTTCTATTGAATTTCCTGCATTTTGTCTTGCGCCGAAGCTTGCCGCACCGATGTATAAAGCGTCACAGCCTGAGTTAATCGCGGCTATGGCAGTTTTTTTATCTTTAGCGGGTGCAAGAAGTTCTGTTTTTTCCATAAAATTATTGTATAACAATGCCCATGACTTGACAATCATGTTTTTTCATGATATAAAGAGTGTGGGGTAAATGTATATTTATAAGTCTTGTCATTCGACGAGACTTTCTTTTTCGG
>CANUDF010000032.1 GCA_947857085.1 Candidatus Gastranaerophilales bacterium
AGTAGTGATAGTGCGTATTTGCGCCCATTCTTAAATCCTCCGTATAATTGTGTACAGTATTATTATATCAGTTTTAATAATTTTGTGCAAGATTCTATGAAATTAGTCTAAAAGCTTGATTTTGAATAAAATTTTTATTAACATGTTGCTATGAAAGAAAGAGCAATAAATTATTATATAAATGGCTATTCCTGTTCTGAAAGTATTGTTATGGCAGCAATAGACGAAGGATTATGTCCGAAAGAATTATTACCGTGCGCGACAACCTTTTCAGCAGGAATGAGTTCAGGCTGTGTATGCGGTGCAATAACAGGAGCTCAGATAGTTTTGGGATATAACTTTGGCCGTGATAACGTAAAAGGTAATGATGTAACAGCACGTCAAAAAGCAGCTGAACTTGTTGAAGAATTTAAAAGAAGAAATAAAGTTACCTGTTGCAGAGTTTTATCAAAAGATGTTGAACCGCAAAATAAAAAGGCTCATTGTTCCAAATTTGTAGCTGACGGTGCTGAAATCCTTGAAACAATGCTAAAAGTTAAGGTATAAAATGCAAAATTTTTATAAGATAGATAAATTAAATTTTCTTACAGCCGGTATGCCGTTAGCAACGGGAAAAGGTAGTTATCCCGAGGCTTTTCAAATACTTGATAACTTGAACCTTGACGGTATGGAAATGGAATTTGTTCACGGTGTTAGAATTACCGACAAATCGAAAGAATTTATAAAAAACAATTCACAAAATAAAGTTATAACAGCTCACGGCCCGTTTTATATAAACCTTAATTCAAAAGAAGATGAAAAAATAGAAGCAAGTGTTCAAAGAATTGTTGACACCGCAATGGTTGCAAATGAAGTAGGCGCTTACAGCATAACTTTCCACGCGGCTTTTTATATGGGAAAAGATAAAGAGACTGTTTATAATCAGGTTAAAACACAATTAAGCAGAATTATTGATATTCTTGAAAAAGAAAAAATAAAAGTCTGGGTACGTCCCGAAACAACAGGAAAACCCACCCAATGGGGTGATTTTGAAGAAATAATTAAGCTTTCTAAAGAATTTGAAATGGTCTTGCCGTGCATTGATTTTTCGCATATTCATGCAAGAACAGCCGGAAAATACAATACTTATGATGAATTTGCACATGTTTTGGACAGAATAGGAAAAGAACTCGGCACATTTGCTCTTGAAAACTTCCATGCACACATAGCCGGCATTGAATATACTGAAAAAGGCGAGCGGCAGCATTTAATTCTGGAAGAATCCGATATGAATTATAAAGATTTATTAAAAGCATTAAAAGATTTTGGTGTTAAAGGTGCTGTTGTCTGTGAAAGCCCGAATATTGAAGATGATGCGCAGATTTTAAAAGAATATTACTATTCTTTATAATGTTTTTTAATTTCTTCCAGACTGTCGCCGCCGAATTTTTGTAGAAATTCATCAACAAGAACGCAGGCAATGCGGGCTTCCGCAACGACTGCACAAGCTTCAACAGCACAGGTGTCCGAACGTTCAAAGTGTGCTTCGCATTCTGTCATTGTTGATTTATCAACTGTTCTTAAAGGTTTTACCATCGTTGGAATAGGTTTCATAACAGCACGGACAATTAAATCTTCTCCGTTTGTCATACCGCCCTCAATCCCGCCTGCGTTGTTTGTTTTACGAATAATTTTTCCGTCTTTTAAAAACATTTCGTCATGGTATTCAGAGCCAGTTTTACCAAGCGGATTTTCTCCGATTTCAACAGCTTTTACAGCTCCTATACTCATTACAGCCTGCGCAAGCTTTCCGTCAAGAGGTCTGTCCCATTGTACATATGAACCCAAACCGACAGGCAGATTTTTAACAGTAATTTCAAATTTTCCACCTAAAGAATCGCCCTGTTCTTTTGCTTTGTCTATTTCAACTTCAAAGTTTTCAACAGCATTTCCTATTTGCAGGATTGTTGAAGAACATGTTATGCCGAATTCTTTTAATATAATTTTTGCAACGGCGCCGACAGCGGTTTCTATAGCTGTTTTGCGGGCACTGGAACGCTCTAGAACATCTCTTAAATCAGAAAGATTGTATTTAACACTTCCTGCAAAATCAGCATGTCCCGGACGGTATTTTGTAAACGCCGGTTTTTCGGAAAAATCTTTGTTTTTTATAACAAGACAAACAGGAGCTCCTGTTGTTTTTCCGTTATGAACTCCGGCTGTAATTTCGACGGTGTCTGTTTCAAGCTGCATTCTTGAGCTTCTGCCGTAACCCTGCTGACGGCGCGATAATTCACTGTTGATAAAATCAATATCAACAGGAATATTTGCGGGAACTCCGTCTATTATTGCGGTTAAGCACTTTCCGTGGCTTTCACCTGCTGTTAAAAATCTGAACTTATTTAGCATATTTTAAGAAAATTTGTTCTTTTGTCTGCATCATTTCTTCTATAACTTTCCATTGTCCGTTAGGTTGTTTTTGGACTATCTGGTAAGTTTTTAACCAGTAAGTTTCACCGGTCGGCTGTCTTTCGGCGCTGACTTTGTAGCCGTTTGCAACCTTTGTAACATTTATGTTTCTGTATGAGTTTTTGTATTTTCTTAACTTAGCGGTTGCCTGTCCGAGTTTTAACTGTTTCATGTAAGTTGCGGTGTTTGTGCTTACGTTAACAAGTGTGCCGTCAGGTTTCACAACCTGTCTGATGATTTTTGCATTTGGTGAATAAAATTCTGGAATTGTCGGGCTGTATGTATTTGCTGCATTTACATATTTATTGAAAAAAGCTTTTGCGTCTGCCGCATCGTCAGCAAATGCCTGTAAACCAAAGCATAAAAACAATCCAAATACTGCAATTATTGATAATAATTTTTTCATTTACTTTCTCCTATACTGATAAAACGATTTAGCTAAACCGTTTGTTCATTTTTAGTATAACATATTCGGGTAATTATACAAGTTCCAAAGAGCTTAGGTCGTTTTCCAGAAGATTTTTTTGGAATTTTTCACATTCTTCTATTAAGTTTTTGACTTCCTGATATTTTGTATTATGCAAAACAGGCGACAAATCCTTTATTTCTTCAAGCTGGATTTTGTAAAAGCTGTTATTTTTTTCAAACACATTAATAAATCCGGTTTCCTCAAACAAATCAAGCAGGGTTAAAATAGTATCGACAGATTTTCCTAAAGCACTTGCACATCTTAGAAAATCGACTTTTCCTTCATTATTGTTGAAAGCAAATCTGAGCATTTTTATAAATGTTGTCAAAAACTCTTTATCATCAAAATATTTTATCCGGTAATTCATAAAATGAATTGCCTGCGGGTTTGCTTCTTCAATAATTGCGTCAAAAGTTTCTTTATCCGCCGGATAGTCAAAGAACATCAAAGCGTCGCACGGCTGAACATTTTCTCTTGTAAAAGTTTTTGTAATAAGGTTGCTGAAAGGTGTTAACAAGTCTTTAACAGCCTTGCTTTCTGCAAAAATCATTATATTTTGCTTTGAATTTTTAACATAATCATTTACCAGAGGCAGAATATTCGTTTTTTTTCTATGGTCATAAATTTTTAAACCGGTTTCTTCAACTTCGTCTTCTTTCAAATATTCAGAATGAATATCGTCAACAATCAGCTGAACGCTTACATTACCGTTATATTCGTTAATCTGCGGGTGAAAAGCAACATCAATCATATCGCCCGGAACAAGAGAAATATCGCCCTGCTGCCAGCGGATACAATTAAATTCACAGGCGCCTGATTGTACAGTAAGTCTTAAATGATCTTTATTTTCGCCCATTAATCTTTTTTCTTTAATCTTTAAATTTTTCATTGCAAAAACAGGGCTCGGGTTTGATGCGCCAAAAGGCTCAAGCTGTGAAATTTCCTCAACAAGCTCAATGTTAATATCAGTCGGATAAACCTCTAAATCAACATCAATAAAAGGTTTCAATTCCTGCCCGTTAAGCATTTCTTTTATTGTTTTGTTTAATGCTGTTTTTACCTGTTCAAAAGAGGATTTATTTTGCGTAAAATACAGACCTGCAGCCAGTTTGTGACCGCCAAATCCGTCTAAAAGTTCGGAATTTGCACTTATTATGTCATATAAAGAAAGACCGTCAACACCGCGTGCAGAACATCTGAACTGTTTTGTTTCTTCTGAATAGGTCATTAAAAATGTTGGCTTATAATATTTTTCGACAATTTTTGAAGCAACAATACCGATAATTCCGATATGCCAGTCTGTTTGGCAGAGAATAATTGCAGGATTCCTGTTACCCTCTTTTTTAATCATTTCTTCCGCTTCCAAAAACATATTCTGGCAAAGTTCCTGACGAACTTTGTTAAATTCGTTCAGGGAAATTACAGCCATTTCAATTTCCTGCCTGTTTTCGGAAATAAGAATTTTGACAGCATCTTCTACGGTATCAAGCCGTCCTGAAGCATTTATTCTCGGGGTAACTCCAAATGCTATGTTTTCTGCGGTAATACCTTTTTCAACATTGTATCCGGCACTTTCTAAAAGTCTTTTTAAGCCGTAATTTTTTCCCTGTGATATTAACTGTAGACCCTTTGTAACATAATATCTGTTTTCACCGATTAAAGGAACAATATCCGAAATGGTTCCTACCGCAACAAAAGGTAAAATATCATATACATATTCAAGTTTGTTATAGTGTTTTAATAAAGCCTGAGCAACTTTAAATGCTACACCAACGCCTGCAAGTGATGTAAGGCTTTCTATTTCTTTTGCTGTGAGGGTTTCATCAAGAGCATTTTGCGCTTTTGGGTTAACAATAGCAAAAGCTTTAGGTAATTCTTCCGGTGCTTCGTGGTGGTCTGTAATTATTACATCTATTTTAAAGCTGTTTATAAAATTAACAGCCTCAACGTCGCTTATACCGCAGTCAACAGAGATTATAACTCTAGGTTTTACTGTTGTCATAAGTTTAACCAAAGCTTTAGTGTCAAAGCCGTGGCCCTCTTTATCTCTGTCAGGTATAAAATAGTTTACGTCAGCGCCTAAATACTTGAATGTTTTGTATAAAAGAGATGTTGATGTAACACCGTCTGCATCAAAGTCGCCGTAAATAACAATTTTTTCATTGCTATCAATAGCTTTTGAAAGTCTTTGAACGGTTTTTTCCATATCAGTAAAGACTTCAGGAGACGTAAGTTTAGCCTCAAGCGGGTGAAGAAAATCGTTTATTTCTTCGTCAGTTTTTATTCCGCGAGAAATCAAAAGTCTTTTTACCAGAGACTTTTCATTAATGTTATTATCCTTAATCCTCCACTCTTTCAGCATATTTATATAGTAGCATAAAGAGATTGGCAAAGGCAATTATGTTGTAAAAATTATTTTACGTCGTCTTTGATTACGATAAGGTTATTCATAATTTTCATAGCGCAGGTTGGTAAAACAACGTGACTAAGACCGTCAGCAATGCTTATAATTTTTCCTGCACCAAGTACTACGTCATCACCTTTGTACTGGAATTTGTAATCGGTTTGTCTGTCAGAACGGATTGTAATTTTGTCCATTGTTTTTTTCCCTTCACTAGTCTTTCATTATACCGAGAGCATCAAAAAATATGCCCTCCTCCATTACCTCATCATACAAATCTTCGTCCTTTTTGAAATCCTCCATGGTGTATGGATAAAGATCTATACAAACATTCATTTCTGTTTCAATTTTTCCTATAATAGGCCAAATTTCTTCACGTTTTGATTTATCTTCGACATCAAAAATAGCAACCATTTCAATGTCTTCACCTTCATGATTTTTTCCATCCAAAAACTGGCCGAAAAGATAAACGCCTTTAAAATCATTAAAATTTTTTCTGAAAGCCGATGTCAATGCTTTTATGACTTTATGTACCGGACTTGTCATAATATACTCCTTAACTCTTGTCTTGAAACGGTTTTTTGTTCAGATGTTGCAAGATTTTTAACAGAAACTTTGCCTGCTTTAATTTCATCTTCACCTAATATTAAAGCAAAATCAGCAACTTTTGAGGCCTTTTCAAGTTGTTTTGTAAACTTTTTATTACTAAGGTCAAATTCTATATTATAACCCTCATTTCTTAACTCGCATGCTAATTCTAAAGCATCTTGAGGGGAATTAGAAACAATATAACCGTTCAGTTTTTTAGTTTCCGGAATAGTAAGCAATGAATTTAGTCTTTCCATTCCCATAGCCCAGCCTACAGCTGGTGTATCTTCTCCGCCCAGGTTTTTCACAAGGCTGTCATATCTTCCGCCGCCGCATACAGCATTTTGTGAGCCAAGATTATTTGATTTAATCTCAAAAACAGTTCTGTTATAGTAATCCAAACCGCGGACAAGAAGTTTATTTACTGTATATTTTATATTCATTTTATCCAGATAAGATTTCAATTTTGAGAAGTGTTCAGCGCATTCTTCACAAATAAAATCAGATTGGATTACTTTTTGTATTTCAGGTTTTTCAAAAATGGCTTTGCAGCTTTCAACTTTGCAATCTAGCAGCCGCAGCGGATTTTTTTCATATCTGTTTTTGCAGTCTTCGCATAAATTCTCAAATTCAGGCTTAAGAACTTTTTTTAGATTATTCTTAAATTCTTCACGGCATTTAGGACATCCGAGGGAATTAATTTCAACCTCTAAATCATTCAAGCCGAGCGATTTTAAATAATCAACAGCCATAATAATCACTTCAGCGTCCGCCGCAGGGTCTTTTACACCGAACATTTCAACACCAACCTGATGAAATTGTCTTTGTCTGCCTTTTTGAGGGCGTTCATATCTGAACATAGGGCCTTTGTACCACAATTTTACAGGCGGAGAAAGTCTTGACATTCCGTTTTCTATATAAGAACGTACAACTCCTGCTGTGTTTTCTGGTCGAAGAGTCAAAGAGCGGTCGCTTTTTTCAAAGGTATACATTTCTTTGTTTACAATATCGGTTGTGTCGCCAACACCGCGGGCAAAAAGTTCCGTTGCTTCAAATATCGGAGTTCTTATTTCTTTATAACCGTATTTAGTAAAAGTATTCAGCGCATTTTCTTCTAAAATGTGCCATTGCTCAACTTCTTGAGGTAAAATGTCGTGTGTACCTTTAATTACATTAATTATTTTTGTCATAAATAAATTATATAAACTCAAACGGTAATTGTCAATTCCATGGCTCAAAAGAACTATTTATTAATTGAAAAATAAACTTCTTTAAGACGTTTTTTGCTGATATGTGTATACAGCTGTGTTGTGGAAACATCACTGTGCCCCAGAAGTTCTTGGACAACGCGTAAATCAGCGCCGTTTTCAAGTAAATGAGTTGCAAAACTGTGGCGGAGCGTATGCGGCGAAATTGTTTTATGAATTTTTTTGCCCTGTGAGTGTATAAAATTATAAATATCCTGACGTGTAATTTCGCGTCCATGTTCATGGATTAAGAGTTTTTTAGTATTCATTTTGAATTTTAAAATTAAATAATCACGTTCAGGTAAATAATTCTTCAACGCCATAACGGCTTTTGCACCCATTGGAACAATACGTTCTTTTGACCCTTTCCCGTAGCATTGAATATATTTTGCATTCAAGTCAAAATCATTTATTTTAAGACTGGCAAGTTCAGAAACTCTTAAGCCGCATCCGTATAATAATTCAACAATAACTTTATCTAATTTTGATAAGTCCTGATCTAATATGGTTTCAATTTCCTGAATAGTCATAACTTTAGGAAGTTTTTTAGGCATTTTGGGCTGTTCAAGAGTTAAAGTCGGGTCTGCTGAACAATATTCATTTACGCACAGCCATTTGAAAAATCCGCGAAGAGATGCAATTTTTCTGGTTATACTTGCCGGAGTATAATTTTTTTCATGCAAAATCCATATATAATTACTGATTTGTGTGCGTTTAACTTCTGATAATTCTGTGCTGCAATTTTCAATAAAATCGCTCAAATCTCGCCGGTAAGCTTCGGTTGTGTTATTGGAAAGCCCTTTTTCTATTTCCAGATATTCAAGATATTCAGATAAAATCTGCATACTCATAATTAAAATTATAAGATGTTTAATAAAATTTTTAATGCTTTAAATGGATTATTTTCTCGGCAGTTTAAAGGTAAATCGTGTAAATTTTTCCGGTTCACTTTCTACATAAACATCCCCGCCGTGAGCATTTATTATTTCTTTTACTATAAAAAGACCTAAGCCTGATGCTAAAGATTTGCTGTTATTATTGATTGATACAAATTTGTTAAATATATCATTCGGATTGGCAAAACAGAAATCGCAGCCTGAGTTTTCAATAGACATAAAGACATAATTATTGTTATCATAAAGTTCTATATTAATAATTGAATGTTCCGGTGAATACTTTGAAGAATTGATTATTAAATTGTTGATAACTCTTCTTATTTCAAGTGCATCAAGTTCAAGACATGAATTTTTCATATTACTGCTTATTGTTACTTTTTGTTGTTTATCGGAAAAAATATATCTTGATTCTTCAACAACAGACTTAACAAGTGCTGAAAAATCCACCGGCAGTTTATTAATACAGTATGCATTATTATCAAATTTGTATCCGTCAAGAATATTTTCAATAAGATTTTTCATATATTTTAGAGCAATCATAATGCTGTCTAAAATTTCTTTTTGATATGGGTTTAGGGGCGAAAGTTTTGTATCTTGAAGCAATTTAAGAGCTAGAATACCGGAACTGACTGGATTTTTAAGGTCATGGGTTACCATGGCAAGTATTGTATCCTTGTCGGGCGGTTTTGTTTTTTGATTTAAGGAATTATTCATAATTAAAAATTCCGTTGCTACATCATAAACCAATATTACTGACTTTTTAAAAATAAGGATATTAGCCATGCGGGCATAATTTTGCTTAAAAAAAATTTAATGCTAAAATAAAAGTATGGCAGATACACTGGAAGAATTAGTTACACAGATTAAAGACAGGCTGGATATTGTTGATGTTGTATCAGAACAGGTTGTTCTAAAGAAATCAGGCAATCATTACTGGGGGTTGTGTCCTTTTCATAAAGAAAAAACTCCATCTTTTTCTGTAAATCCTCAGCTGGGAATTTACAAATGCTTCGGCTGCGGAGCCGGCGGCGATGCTTTATCTTTTATTATGAAAACAAAAAATATTGAGTTTATGGATTTAATAAAAGATTTGGCTCAGGAGTTTGGTCTTGAGCTGCCCAAAAGTTACCAGCGCGGAGAAGTTTCAAAGGATATAAAAGAGCAGATGGTAAAGGCTGTATCCCGTGCGGTTGATTTTTATAGCAGCCAATTATTAAAGTCTTCTGATAAAAATGCAGAAAATGTTTTAAAATATCTAACAAAAAGAGGAATTAACAAAGATATTATTAAAAAATTTCATCTCGGACTTGCTCCCAAAAATTATACTGCCCTTTACGATGAGCTTAAAAAGGATTTTTCAGATGAAATTCTTGAAAAAGCAAATCTTATAATTCCAGGAAAAGAAAGCCGTTTTATAGACCGTTTTAGAAACAGGCTCATAATACCAATACAAAATGAGTTTGGCGATTTTGTAGCATTCGGTGCAAGGGCAATTGAGGATGGTCAATCTCCAAAGTATCTAAATTCATCGGATTCTCTTATATATAATAAAAGTAAAATTCTTTATGGATTGTATACAGCAAAAGAAGCAATAAAAGAAGATGACAGTGTAATCTTAATGGAGGGTTATTTTGATGTAATATCAGCACAGGCACACGGTATTGAAAACTGTGTAGCAGCCTGCGGAACCTCCCTGACTCAGGAACACGTAAAACTTCTTTCAAGATATACAAAATCAAGAAGAATTTATCTTTCATTTGATACGGATTCTGCTGGCCAAAAAGCAACTGACCGCGGAGCTGAAGTAATAAAAGAAGTGTTTGAGGGTATAGGCAATATAAAACTTTTTGATGAAAGCTATATATCAACGTCAGATGATAAATATTCCTGTGAAATACGGGTTATTGCACCTCCTGAGGGCAAAGACCCCGATGAATTTATTCGTTCAGTCGGTGCTGAAAGCTATAAACAGTATATGAAACATGCGCCTTTATTGATTGATTTTCAGCTTAATAATATATTAAAAGAAAAAGATAATTACAAAACTCCTGTTGAAAAAGCACGTTTTGTAAAAAAAATAATACCTGTGCTTCAAGAAATAGGAAATAAAATTGTTCGTGCAGAATATACTGAAATGGTTGCGCAGGCACTTGGTATAGACGGTAAAATTCTTGCCCGTGAAGTTAATTCGTCTTTACATTCTAATACAGCCCCTGAAGTTTTTGTTAAGAATGTAACAAAAAATGTTTCAATTTTCGAAAAAGCGCAAAAAAATTTATTGAGTGTTTTTTTAGTACCGGAAAGCCCCTTAAGTTTTGATACAATCAAGACTATAATTGGTGATACAGCGTTTGAAAATGAAACGTTAATAATTGTAAAATCTACAATTGACAAATTAACATGTACCGTAAATAATGTAAGGGAATTAATCGAACATTTATATACGGAATTCATTCAAAACCCTGAATTACAAACTATTGTGACGGATTTAATAAGTATTTCGGAAGCATATAAAAATCTATCCCCAAAAGACTTTGAAAATGTTATTAAAGAAAATATAAATAAGATAAAACAATGTCAGCGGGAACAAGAAAAAGAAAAGATGCGAAGTTTATATAAAAATGTAAACGATGATGATACCGAAGCCCTAAAAATTCAGATGCAATTAAGAGATAAAATTAATAAACAAAAATCGGAGAAAAATTAATGAGTAAAAAAAGACAACCCAGTTCCTCAGTTGTAAGTGTTATGGAAGATGAAACTCTGGATTTACATGATATAGATGAGGATTCAGTTTTAGAGTCTGAAAATGACAGTGTAAATTACATGAACATGGATATCAGCACAGATAATATTGAAGATATCGTAACCTCCAAAATAGGTAATAAAATGAACATGGACGACATTTACATGATGTCAAGCTCGGAAGATGAACAAGATGAGTCTGATTTTGAACTACCTAAAGGAATTGCTGTTGATGATCCGGTTCGATTATATTTAAGAGAAATCGGAAGAATAAAATTGCTTTCAGCAAAAGAAGAAATAGAACTTGCAAGAAAAATCCTTCAAGGCGGCACTCCTGGTGCTATTGCAAAAAGAAAACTTGTTCAGGCAAACCTGCGCTTAGTTGTAAGTATTGCTAAAAAATACGTAGGCCGCGGAATGTTATTTTTAGACCTTATTCAGGAAGGCAATTTAGGTTTAATCCGTGCAGCAGAAAAATTTGACCATGAAAGAGGTTTTAAATTTTCAACTTATGCTACATGGTGGATAAGACAGGCAATTACACGTGCAATTGCAGATCAGGCAAGAACAATACGTATTCCTGTGCACATGGTTGAAACAATTAACAAATTGAAAAAAGTTACCCGCCGTTTGGCTCAAGAACTTTCAAGAAAACCTACCGAAGATGAATTAGCAATTGAAATGAACGTTTCCATCCCTAAACTTCGCGAGATTATTAAAATCGCTCAAGAGCCTTTGTCATTGGAAACACCGATTGGCAAAGAAGAAGATTCTCGTTTAGGTGATTTTATAGAAGATAAAGAAGCAGACGCACCGATTAAAACCGTTGCTTCAGAACTTTTGAGAGAAGATCTGGCAGAAGTTTTATGCACGCTTTCTCCAAGAGAACGCGATGTTTTAAGATTACGTTTCGGTATGGATGACGGACGCCAGAGAACTTTGGAAGAAGTAGGCCAGTTGTTCGGTGTAACCCGCGAACGTATCAGACAGATTGAAGCAAAAGCGTTAAGAAAACTTCGCCACCCGAATAGATCTAAACGCTTGAGAGAATATGTAGAATCATAAAAAAGTCCCATTTGGGACTTTTTTATTGATTTTTTTTCATTAATAATGTCAGGTAGCTAAACGGAATATTCAAACCTTTACAAATTCTATTAATATGTTCCAGACGAACACCCACTGCCTTTCCGTTTTCTATCTTTTTTAAATATTCTTTACGGATTTTTGTTTTACAGGCTAATTCTTTTAAGCTTAGTTGCTTTTGTATTCTGCACATTTTTATCGTTTTGCCCAAAAGTTTTAGTGTGGCGGATGGCATATCGTCCTCTTTTGTTCGATTTTTATAATATGTTAAAATACATAATGGTCTTATTACATACTAAATGATATTAATACATACCATAGTATAAATTATTTTCTTAAATTTGTCAAATCTTTTATAATATTAAAATGAATGTACGTGCACAAATAAATTTTTGGCTATCTTTAAATCAGTCAACTTATGAAAAATTAGCAGTTGAATTATCTAAAGTTATGAAGAAAAAATATACCCGTGGCAGTATAAATGGAAAACTTGTAAGGGGTACATTATCTATAAATGAATTTGAAGCAATTGCAAAACTTTTAGGTTACAAGATAGAATTTGTTGAAATCAATAAAAAAGGCTGAAATTTTCAGCCTTAAATTTTATGTGAGTAAATGTGATTTTATAAGTCTTATGAAATCCCGAACTCTTTGTTTAGAGCTTGAATAAATGGCGATGCTGCCATTTTGCGTTCCATATCAGCAATGGCAAATACATTGTCCAGTTTCGCAATACCTTTTTCTGTTTCTTGTGAAACAGCGGTATTTTTAAGCTTCAAACCGTTCAGTGCATCACCCCAAAAATCTTTGTCAATTTTTGCGCCTGCTGATTTTGTAAAATTAACACCATATGCGCTTGCCGCTGTTGATGTTAAAAGATCTTCGCCCAAATCTTTGACAAACTTGTTGTCGACAACCTGCTTTTGTTCTACTGCCTTTTCTTCCTTCTGCACATCCTTAGTATTCGGCAATTCCTTGCCTATTCTAAAGTTGTTTACATTTCCTTTTCCGTTGAATTCTATAGCCATTTTCGGCCTCCTTATAATTTACTCACATAATTTATATCGGCATATTTTTTAATATCTTTAATAAAAACCTGTATCTTCATCTATTTGTGTTACAAAACTTTACAAAAATAAATCCAAAAGAAAAGACCGGTTATATCCGGTCTTCTAAATTTGTGAGTAAATGTGATTTATATAAGTCTTAAATTCCAAATTCTTTATTTAATTCTTTCATAAACGGCGATTTGTTTATTTCATTTTGCATAGAAATTTGTGCAAATTCATTATCAAGTTTTTGTATATCTTTTACAGTGCTTTTGTTTAATTCAGTATTAACAAGTTTCAGACCGTTAAGAGTCTTACCCCAGAAGTCTCTATCAAGTTTCTCTCCTGTTGTTTTTGTCGTCAGATTAACACCATATGCACTTGCAATGTTTGAGGTTAATAAATCTTTGTCTAAATCTTTAACAAATTTATTATCAGCGATTGTTTGCGGATTAACAACAGAGTTTGTTTTTACCTCTTTTTGTGCTTTTAAATCATTAGGAACAACGTTTTTTCCTGCTGCAAATAAATTTACATTTCCTTTTCCGTTAATTGATACCATAATCGGTTCTCCTTTTTTTACTCACATTCTCTTAATGTTATTTTTTCCTATTTTCAAGATTTTCACCTGATACTTTAAAAAAGTATTTTTGTATTTAAAAATTGCCTACTTGTTATATACTTTTTACATATTGTTACATTTGTTAACAATTTTCAAAAATGAAAAGCTTTATTAGACAAGGGTTTAATGGAAACTTGTACTATAACTAGACACATGGGTAATACGAATATTTAAGGGGATTTGCTAGTATAAAAATAACAAGAAATATTATTAATAAAAGGAGAAAAAATGTCAGAGTCTGAGGAACAATTAACGGAAAGAGAAACTGAAGTTTTATACTATCTTACAAAAAGTTTGACAAATAAAGAGATTGCAATAATTCTAGACGTAACTCACCATACAATTAAAGCACATGTAAGTGCCATTTTAAAAAAACTACAATGTAAAAATAGGACAAACGCGGCGTTATACGCATCAAAACATATGGAAATATTTGATAATTTTACTATTCCTCATCAAGACTTAAAACAGCCATAAACGCTTCTTGCGGAACTTCTACCCGGCCGATAGATTTCATCCGTTTTTTACCTTTTTTCTGTTTTTCCAAAAGTTTACGTTTACGAGAAATATCACCGCCGTAACATTTATCAAGAACATTTTTGCGCATAGCCTTGATATTTGTACGGGCGATAACTCTTCCTCCGACAGCCGCCTGCACAGGAACTTCAAACAACTGTCTTGGTATAATATCTTTTAATTTTGCTGTTAATTTTTGACCGATATAAAAAGCATTATCTTCGTGACAGATAACAGACAAAGCATCAACAATTTCTCCGGCAAGCATTACATCAAGCTTTACAAGTTTAGAGCGTTTGTAATCTTTAAATTCATAATCCATGCTGGCGTAACCCTTTGAACGGGATTTAAGCTGGTCATAAAAATCAGTAATAACTTCACTCAAAGGAATTTCATATTCCAAACTTGCTCTTACTTTATCAAGATAAGACATATTGATGAAAATTCCCCGTTTAGATTGCGCTAAATCCATAAGGGTTCCCACATAATCATTTGGAGTGATTATCTGAACTTTTACATAAGGTTCTTCAATGTAATCTCGGTATTGTGGAGCAGGAAGATTAGCAGGGTTGTCAATTTCAACCATTTCACCATTTGTTTTATAAACATGATAAACAACAGATGGTGCAGTTGTAACAAGTGAAAGATTATATTCACGCTCCAGTCTTTCCTGAGCGATTTCCATATGGAGCATGCCAAGAAATCCGCATCTAAACCCAAACCCCAGTGCACTCGATGTTTCCGGTTCAAACGTAATACTGCTGTCATTAAGTTTTAACTTTTCAAGAGCTTCTTTTAAATCATGGTAATCGTCATTATCAACAGGATACATACCGGAAAATACCATAGGAAGTGCCTCTTTATAACCCGGCAGAGGTTCTTGAGCAGGATTTTCAACGCTGGTAATTGTATCGCCGACAAATCTTGTTAACTCTTTTATTGATCCTGCAAAATATCCTACGTCGCCGCATACAAGCTCGTTTACCTGAACTCTTGACGGAGTTAAGT
Source organism: Candidatus Gastranaerophilales bacterium (assembly GCA_947857085.1). Lineage (GTDB taxonomy): Bacteria > Cyanobacteriota > Vampirovibrionia > Gastranaerophilales > Gastranaerophilaceae > SIG32. The sequence goes on from CANUDF010000032.1 coordinate 15,073, forward strand.
ATCCGAGTTCAACAATTTCATATTCTTTGCCTGATGCCATGAATTTAACTTTTTCGCCCAGTTTCATTTTGCCGTCAATAATCTTGAAAAAGCAGAGGGTTCCAAGATATTGATCATAGGCGCTGTCAAAAACAAGTGCTCTCAAAGGTTTATCAGAAGTATCAACAGGCGGCGGCACAAAATCGACAACTGCTTCCAGTACATCTTCAATGCCTATTCCTGCTTTTGCACTTACAGGTATTGCCATTGAGGCATCAATACCCAAAACTTCTTCGATTTCAGCCTTAACTCTTTCAACATCAGCAGACGGCAGGTCTATTTTATTTATTACAGGAATAATTTCCAAATTCTGTTCAATTGCCAGATAAACATTTGCAAGGGTCTGTGCTTCAACGCCCTGAGTAGCGTCAACAATCAAAAGTGCACCCTCGCAGGCAGCAAGTGAACGTGAAACTTCATAAGAAAAATCAACGTGCCCCGGAGTGTCAATAAGGTTCAGGATATAATCTTTGCCGTTTCTGGCCTTGTAATTCATTCTTGCGGCATTTAGTTTGATTGTAATCCCGCGTTCGCGTTCAATATCCATTGAATCTAATAACTGATCCTGCATATCACGTTCTGCAACCGTTCCTGTATATTCCAGCAAACGGTCTGCCAGTGTTGATTTGCCATGATCTATATGGGCAATTATGCAAAAGTTTCTTACATTTTCCTTGTACTTCATATTTTCAATTATACGGGAAAAACACAGAACTTCAATAATTTTTTAAGCCTTTTTATCCATGAAAAGACTTAAATTGTCAATTTCTTCATACAAATCAGACGACTTTGTTCTTATCTCGTTCATCAGTGTAAGTGCATAATAAGGTTTTTCGCCCTTAAACATGCAATTTTCCAGTACATCAATCATACAATCCTGAAGCTCGGTAATTTCTCCGAACTTAAACAGCCATTCTTCAATTTTACTATTCATAATAATTCCTCGTTTTCATCATAACAGACAAAAATTTATTTGTCAACAAAAAACAGGAAATATTATGAATATTGTAAAGGATTGTTTATTTGTTATAATTATCGGGAAAGGAGAGGTGTTATGAAATTACTTCACACAATGATAAGGGTAAAAGACGCAGAAGCAAGCGTAAAGTTTTATACAGAATTATTAAATATGAAACTTGATAAGAAAAAGCGTCTTGATGACTGCGAGTTGTATTTTTTAAATGATGAAGACGGAACAACTCAGCTTGAATTGACATACAATGATGAAACACCCGAAAACGGCTATGAATTGGGGACAGGTTTCGGCCATTTTGCATTTTCTGTTGATTCTCTGGATAAGTTCACGGAAAAACTTCACAGTCTCGGTTATGAATATCTTTATGAACCGTTTGATTTGAACGGCAAGGGTACCAAAATAGCTTTTATAAAAGATCCTGACGGATATGAAATAGAGCTTATAGAAAAAGTTGTATGGTAGAGCGGGTTATTAACCCGCTTTTTTATTCTGGCAAAATATGATATAATCGATTTATGAATGATATTATTGAAAGTTTGAAAGAACTTGGACTAAATACTTATGAGGCAAAGGTTTATGTTGCGCTTTTGAAAAAGTATCCGGCAACGGGTTACGAAGTAGCAAAGCTTGCAGATATACCGCAGTCAAGAGCATACGATACTTTAAAGGCTTTAGAGACTGCAAAGATAGTTTCAGCTTCCGGAGAAAAGCCTCAAACCTTTATTCCTGTTAAGCCCAAAGAACTGACAAAACGGTTCAGACGAAAAATAGAAGCTAATATTGATTTTCTGGAAAAAAAGCTGCCTGATGTAAAAAAGGACTATAATGAACCCGTACACTCGATTTCCGGTGCCTATGAAATAAGGGAAAAACTTATTGAGATAATTAAATCTGCAAAGAATGATATATATATAGAAGTCTGGTCAAATGATTTTAAATATATAGAACAGCATTTGTTTGAAGCATACCACAGGGGGCTTGATATAAAAATAGTGGGTTATGATAATGTACAATGTCCGTTCGGAGCAGTATTCAGCCACAAAAACGGACGCGAAATCGAGCATTCTCTGGGCGGCAGGATGATATTTTTAATAGCCGATAATACAGAAGGACTTTTTGGAAAGGTAGAAAACAAAGTTATATGGACTAAAAATACAGATGTTGTTTTCCTGCTGAAAGAATTTATTGTGCATGATATGTATTTGCTGGACATAGAAGATAATTTCCCTGAACAGTTAAAGTATTTTTACGGCGCGGGATTGAAAAAGCTTAAAGATAAAATTTTGAGCAGAAATTCAAAGTATAATATACATTAATTTTTATCGGGGACTTCAATGATTAAATCCAAGGCATTGCAGCCTAAAAATTTAGCAAGCTTTTCAACAGAACTGAACTTAAAATCGTGTGGTTCACTTTTAAATAATTTGTTCACTGTAACAGTGCTTAAACCGGTAGCCTCAGCTATTTCTGCCTGCGTATATTTCCTTTTTATATGTATATTGTAAATGTTGACTAATAACATGCCAACATTATATGTTGTTATATTAAAGTTGGCATATATTAAATTATAGTATAATAAAATTATTTTAAAATAAAATTTTATACATATTTCTTAATATTTTAAAAGGTTCTTTCACTTGGAACCTCAATAATTAAGTCAAGAGCATTACAGCCGATGAATTTAGCTAATTTTTCTATTGTACTGAATTTGAAGTCATGTGGTGTAGAGTTAAAAATTTTGTTGACAGTTACAGGACTTAATTTTGTTGCTTTAACGACCTCTGACTGTGTGTATCGTTTTTTTAAGTGGACTTTATATAAATTTACTAACAACATTTATTTAGTATATTAAATTTTATTTAACTTGACATTTATTATGTTTAAATATAAAATATTTTCATTATAGAATAATATATGACACATTTCTTTACAGAAAGGCAAATATGACAGATTCATATCCTAAAGCTATACCGGCAGACATGGAACAGATTGGGTTCCAAACAGATGAAATTTTGGAACAAGACGATCGTGTAAGATCTATAGTTAAGGTTTTGGGTGCAATTTTTTCTAATTCAGATTTAAGAGAGTTTTTTGATCGTGATGATGTAGCTTATCAATTAGATATTCTTGCAGAAAATGTTAGTTTATTACATTTTAAAATTTTAACACTTAAATCCCAAGTAAATTATTTGTCATTAAAGAATGATTTAGAAAAAGAAAAAAATTCTTAAAATTAATATTTACAAATTCGTAATGTTTTGTTTTCAAAAAATATGTTCGGGAGTATAATTAAAAATGTAAAAGATAATACATATTTTGGGGAAAACAGGGGATGATGCAAGGTTACAGCTTTGAATTAATAACAGGTCCGATGAGCTGCGGAAAGACTGAAGAATTGCTGCGCAGAATAAGACGCTGTATTATTGCAAAGAAAAAAGTTAAAGTTATTTCACCTGACGTTGATACTCGCGCCAAAGGTGATTATATTGAATCAAGAAACGGTTTGTGGCTCGATGCTATAAAAGTAAAACATGCTATTCAAATTTTAAGTGTTGTAAAGCCTGATGATGAAATTGTGGCAATAGATGAGCTTCAGTTTTTTGACAGCAATATTGTGAAGGTAATTTCTAAACTTATGGAAGAAGGCAAACGCGTTATAGGTACAGGTCTTGAGCTTGATTTTAAAGCCGAACCTTTCGGTTCAATGCCGGAATTGATGTGTATCGCAACATCCGTTGATAAACTGCATGCCGTGTGCATGAAGTGCGGCTGTGACCATGCTACAAGAACTCAAAGGCTTATAGACGGAAAACCTGCTGATAAAAATTCACCGCTCATTATGATTGGCGGAGATGAAACCTATGAAGCAAGATGTATTAAGTGCTATGAACTCCCTGATGCTCATCCGAGAGAAAAAAGAGGTTTGAAGCTTTTACAGTTTGAACATAAATAAAAATTTTTCGGGTGCTGAACTATATTCCACATTTAAAAAAAATGTGGTATTATATTCTTACAAATCGACTTTTAATTTTTTATGGAACCAAATTGAAAAAAAAACATCTATAAAAAAGTAAGAGTTAGGTGGAGGAATAGTTAGTGAGAAACATTATGAGAAAAAGTTTTATATTTTTGTGGGCATTCCTTTTATTGTTTGGATTTGTCGTCAAAAATTACAGTATGGCATACACGCCGGTTGAGCTTTATGACAATGTCTGGAGGCTGGTAAATACAAAGTTTGTTGACCAGACAAACAACAACCAGAACTGGTCAAAATGGCGACACAAATATGATGATGTTATTAAAACAAATGAAGATGCTTATGTGGCAATCAACACAATGATAGCCAGCTTGAATGATCCTTATACAAAATTTTTGGATCCAAAAGAATTTGCGGAAGAAACAAGTTCTATTAAAGGTTCGTTAAAAGGTATTGGTATCCAAATCGGTGTAAAAGACGGCAAATTAATGGTTATCGCTCCGATAGAGGATACACCGGCTGAAAAAGCAGGACTTCTTGCTGATGACGAAATTCTTGAAATTAACGGTAAAAGTACAAAGGGTATAACAGTTGACAAAGCTGCCGACCAGATTCGCGGCAAAGAGGGCACAACCGTTACTCTGCTTGTAAAACGCAAAGACATGGCGCCTAAATTGTATACTATTACCCGTGCAGAGATTGAAATAAAATCAATTTCACAAAAACTGCCTGATAATATCAAACTTCCGGAAGATATCGGATATATAAGATTAAGTTCTTTTATCAGCCGTAATGCTTCAAAAGAATTCAGTGATATTCTGGTAAATTCTCCGGACAAAAAAGGTTTCATTATCGACCTTCGTTCAAACCCGGGCGGATTGTTAAGCAACGCAATATACATTTCAGATATGTTCCTTGACGGCGGTGTTATAGTAAGCACAGTTGACAGAGACGGCTACAAAGAAACCCAGAGAGCAACAAAAGGCGTTGTGACAAATAAACCCATTGTAGTCCTGATTAACAAAGGTTCGGCTTCTGCAAGCGAGATTTTCTCAGGCGCAATCAAAGATAACCACAGAGGCGTAATTATCGGTGAACAATCTTTCGGAAAAGGTCTTGTTCAGGAAATTAATAAACTTCCATACGAAGCAGGTCTGAATATTACAATCCAAAAATACCTTACTCCAAACGGAACCGATATTAACAAAAAAGGTATAACACCTGATGTTGTGGTAGAATTAACCGAAGAAAATGTAAAAAATAAAGATGATGTACAGCTGAAAAAAGCAATCGAAGTTATGCAGAACTTGACACGAGGCAGCGCTGTAGCAAATCAATAAAAAGAGTAAAGGATTTAACTATACTTATCTGCTCCCTAAATCAGGGAGCATTTTATTGTCTTTTTGCGGATATGCAAAAAATATTTTAAATAATATCTTAAAATTGTATATATGCAAAGAGATAATAAAGACTTTCTCATAAAGCTAGGCGAAAAAATTAAAAAACTAAGAACATCAAGGAAACTAACACTTGAAGCGTTGTGTTATCCCAATGGACTGGAGCCGTCAACGGTTATGAGAATTGAAAAAGCACAAACAGTTGCTAAAATTACTACATTATTAAAGTTATCTCAAGCTTTTGGCATTTCGCTTTCGGATTTAGTAAATATACCTTTTTCTTCACAGTAACCTAAAAATTAAAGAGAATTGCTGAGGCTTTTGGCTATAATCTTTCAGAATTTTTTGAAATTATTGAAAATTTAAAAAATTAAAGGTTACATAACTTATTTTATGCTAATATAAGGCTATGCTAGAGTTATTTGTATCCGGATCAGAAAAACAAAGCGGAAAAACTTTTGTTACGGCAGGTCTTGCTGCAACAATGCAGAGCCTCGGATACTCTACATGTGTTTATAAACCAATTCAAACCGGCGCTATTGAAAAAAGCGGATTTGTTCAGGCGCCTGATTTAGCTTTTGTAAAGTTTATCGACCCGTACATCAAAACGTATTTTTCGTATCTTTTGAAAAATGATGTAGTACCTGCTGTCGCTGCTGAACTTGAACATACATATATAAATAAAGAAGTTATTTATCAGGATTATGCAAGTATAAAACGCGAATTTGAATGTACACTGACGGACGGAACTTCGGGGCTTGCAACACCGCTTGGCGATGGATTTCTTGAACAGGATATGGTTAAAATGCTTGATATTCCTGTGCTTATTGTTGTTTCTCCAACCGAAAATTCAGTAAACAACACAATAGCTAATATTAATCAAGCTGTTTCAGCAGGGGTTAAAATCCGCGGTGTAATAATCAACGACTGTCCAGAGGTTATACACGATTTGAATATAAAATCCATGCCAAAACTTATTGAAAAGTACACTGATACCACAATTCTGGGTGTCATGCCGCATTTTGAAAACCTAAAAAAGATTAACCCAAATGACCTTATTTCCAATATTTTGACAGGCGTTGATATTGAAAGTGTTTTTGATGTCAAAATAGCAAAACTGGAGCTTTAAATGTTTGAATAAAACTAAATACTTTTTTCAACGACGCTTCCGCCTACGGCTTCGCTATTGTTTCAAAAAGGATTTAGTTTATTCTGCTTTTAAATATTAAAATAATTGTAACGATATATAAAGTTTATATACTTATCCCGCAATTTTATCTTAACAAATTTCTTTATTAAAGTATAACGAGGTATAATTACGTTATGGTTGAGAGAAACGGACAAAACTTAAGAGTGATAGAAAATTCTCAAGAGACGAGAGAAAAAGAAGTTTGTGATACAACGCGTTTGTCTCGCCAAACAAATCCTATTGTTAGAAAGTTGTTGAAATTTGGCAGGTCTGAATTAACACACAAATTTTCGGTCAAAGATTTGTTCACACGTTAGGAATATGCGCACGGTTTTATGAGGACCGCACGGCAGCG
>CANUDF010000033.1 GCA_947857085.1 Candidatus Gastranaerophilales bacterium
GATTATTAATCGGCGGGTATACTGCAATGCCTGACAGAGTCAACTCTCCCTTTTAGTAAAATGTAGGAACAAAATTAACACCCGTCCGGAGCATTTATATATTAACATACGTTTACCTACAATGCAACACTACCATTTCATAGCCAGAGTTTCCATAGCCTTACGCTCAGCAGCATCAGCACGGGCAAGAGCCGCATTTCCGGCGGATTGGTCTTCACCTTGAATTTGTACTCCCAGAGGTGATGGTATATAAGTTCTTACAGGCTCCAAAACTTTGCCGTTGTCTGCTTTTTCTTCAGTTTTGCCTGATGAAGAATTATCAATATTATTGTTTACATTATTAGGAGCCTGATAAGTCTGCCCGTTTTTATACATATTAATTAAGTTAGTCGGGCTGTTATGTACAATCTGCTGTTGATTTTGAGGAGCAAACGGATTTTGATTTTGAGGTTGTTGAGGAGTATTTTGAACTTCTTCCGGTTCTTTTTCTTCGTCGAGCACAGATTTATCAGGTCTGCCAAAGATTGCATGAGAGCCCTTAGTTGCCACTTTTGCCACAACAGGTATAATTAACGCAGTAGGAATTGCAAATCTTAATGGGACACCAGCACAATTTTTCAAGAAATTAGGTATTTTTCTTAAGAAATTCAGATTGAAAATTTTTGTATTGGACTTATAAGCAGCTCTTGTTTCATTACCAATGTTAATCAATCTGCCAATTCTTTTGAATAATTTAGTAACAGGGTTTTTAACATCAGCTTTCAACATTTTTGACAATGCTTTTTTAGCTTCTTTATATTCAGCTTTTGATGCAAATTGGCCTGCTTTAGCTTTGGCATTAAATTCTTTTAAAGCATTTCTATAAGCTTCAACACCAGCCTTATCAAGACCGGTATATTTCATACCGCCGGCTTTATGCATTAATATACATGCTAATGGCATTGCAAGGAAATATGAAAAGTCATTTACAAATCTTTCAGTGAATGTTTTAATTTTTTGACCTTTAGGTGCAATAAAAGTATTGGCTAACATATCACCGAAAATGAAAGCCTGCATCAATACAGCCAATTTACCGCCTGCAAATCTGTTTGTAGTTCCTTCAAGGAAATAACCAAAGGCTTTAGGTAAAAATCTTCCAAGTTTAGTTGTATTTCCTTTGCCTAATGTTGCAGTAAATTTATTACGCAATTCAGGTATTGAAACCTTTCTGCCAAATAAATGAGCGTTTATTTTACCTATCGAACCTGATTTACGATATGCAGTAATACTCATTTTGTCATCTGCTTTTAATAAAGCTTTGTATAATTTTTCTACGTTTGCCAATGAGTCTTTTGTTACAGCCTCGTATTCAGCAAAATTTCTAAACCCTAATTTGCTGGCTTTTACATGATTGGCATAAGTATTTAATCCCGAAATACCTTCGTTTTTAAATATTTTTTCAATACTTTCAGGTTTAACTCCCAGAGCTTTTAATTCTTCTTTTGCGAGAGCAGCAGTTTTGTCAGCATTTTTCAAACCTTTTATTGAATCAGCAAATTTGTTTATTTGTTCCTGTGTATAACCGAATTGTTCTAATTTTTGTACATTATCGACAGGCTTCATAAAATAACGGAATAACTGCTCTGTATCCATTGTTAAAAAGCCTTTTAAACCCGCTGCAGTACTTTTTGGCCATTGCCATTCACCTTGTGTAGGCGTGTTGCTTATAGCATAAGCAAGCTTACTTTTTCCTGTAATTTTATTCCATAATTTTTCAAAACCATGGTAAGCCTTTGCGGTTTGTTTACCTACAGAAGTTGAAACAAATTTATTATGAGTTTTGTCCCCCCAGTTTCCCAAACGTCCCAAAATAGATTGTTCATAAGTTCCTTCACATTTTTTACTGAACTTATCCATTGATTGTGCCAACAAATACCAAGAAGCCAGCGATAGTCCTAAAGTTGCTGCCGGATTAGCTTCTTCTGAGGCCTTTACACGATTTGCAATATAGGAATTATCAACAGATTGCTTAACCTTTTCTGCATCAATACCCGCCTGCATTGCAGGATTTACACCGCCAAATTGTGCCTGTGAAATTGGCTGCGATGGCATATTATACTTTAAATTTACATTATTACTAACCATAATACCTACAATTTTCCCTATATTATTATAAAAACAAAAGTCACCTCATTATTGCCTTTTTAATTTATATGTTAACAAATGTAACAAGTTTTCCCAAGTTTGAAATTCAGATTTGAGTATATACTTTATATATATGTAAGAGATGAGATAACAGAGAGGCTTTAAAAATGGCAGTAGCTAATTTAAAAAAGATTGATGAAAAATTAAAAAATCTTTATAGTGAACAAGTCACTACAGCAACGGCAGCAAGCCCTCAAACATATGTTGATCGTTCTGAGTTATTATTTGAGCAAATGAATTTTATTGCCTTTAATAATAAACAAGCTTTACATTTAATATAATATCCTATATTCCTATAAAAAGTTTTTTTTAACTAACTCCAATTAATTTTTCCCCTACAAATTTTGCACCTGATTTTGATAAAAAATCAGGTTTTTTTTACGATTTATTAAATAAAAACGCTGATAAAGACAAAAAACTTTTTCAGGCGTTTTACCATTAATAATTCAATGCTGATGCAAAAAGGAGTTCAATAATGATAATACGCCAGACTTTTTCAAAAAGTCCAACATTTGAAAAAAAACAAGAACTTACTGCAACTGAAAAACGCGAATTAGCTCTTGACAATAAAATTAAATTTTTGGTTGGCAGATTGCATATACACAAAGAAAAATATGCAAAACAAGAATATTGCAAAACTATAATAGAACTGCTCAAAGACAGAACTTTTAAATACTGTTATGACAACAGCTCTGCAAGTCATACACATGCAGATTTAAATAATGCACTAAATTATCATATTTTAAGAATTCTAGAAAGTGATGCCCCCCCCCTGAAAACTGTTAAAGAGATAAAAAGTTTATATAAAACAGAGCCTAAAAAACTTATAAAAACTGCCGGTATGTATTTTGACAGAACTGAAACAAATAATAACATTTTACCTGATGACAGATTACAGGAAATGTATAAATTAAAGTTCAAATCAGGACTGAGCAATAAATATTTAGGCGAACAATACGGGATAAGCACTCAGACAGCAAGAATAAATGTTATGAAAAAGTATCTGAAAGAACAGCGTGAAAATGGAATAACATCATACGAACTCCGCGATTACATTGACGGTTTTAAAAAACATTTTAACCTGCCGGAGAATTCTGATGAAAAAGTACTTAAAATCCTTATAAGTAACCCAGCAATACTTAATAAAGACTATAAAGAACTCTTCGAAAAACCCGAAGAATTATGCAATTTGCTGGGAAATGAAATTTCAAAGGAAGATTTGCTTAATAAAATATATTTTGAATATCCTGTTTATTTTACAATACCTGCGCAGACTGTTTACAAAAACATGCATGAAACAGCCGACTTTATAGAAAAAATCAGCAAACAGGATAAAAAAACAGTCTATGAATGCATGATGGCGCGTCCAATGTCTATAGGTACACCTTATGAAACCCATAGAAATAATTTTAATCTTATTGCTGACGACTTCAAAAATGACGGCATAACAATTAAACATTTACTGCAAAAGAAAGACAATATTACATTTTTCCTGTCTAATAACAGAGAAACTTTTAACAAAAAATTAAATACTCTGGTAAATCTGCTGGAGTCTGAGCAAATAGACAGAGCTGCAATAATTGATTATACATTTAACAAACGGATACAAATAATGAACGGCACACCGGAAAACATTGCATGCCGTTTAAAACTTCGCAAAGAATTTCTGGCGGATGAGTTTAGAGCTTTTTCACCAAGCAACGATGAATTAAATCAAAAATTATTCAGTAAAAATTTAATCATTTCAAATGAAAGGGTAAAATCTCAATACTTGCGATATAAAATGTTTGAAGGCAAAAAAGTACAGGGATTTCCAATTGAAAAAGTAAAATCTCCCGATGATATAATAGAATTTTTAAGGTTAAATCCTGAAACTGAATACAATATTGAAATTTTAGATAATGAAAGCTGCCGCAGTCTTGCGGAATTTGCAAAAGAAATTTCTGAAAAAGCACTCGGCAAAAATGTATTTAATATAACCTTTATTAGAAATTCGTGATAAAATAATGTTATGAAATTATGCGTATTTCAAGGAACATTTAATCCTATTCATAATGCACACCTTAAGATGGCGGACTTTGTGCTGAAAAATTATAATTTTGATAAAATAATTTTTATCCCTGCATATAAACCTCCGCACAAAAATTATGATTTCAGACTGACACAGCACAGACTGGAAATGGTTAAACTTGCAGCACTTTCAAATCCCAATTTTAAGGTCTCAGATATTGAATACCGGAAAGATAGAAATTCGTACACATATTTGACTATACTGGAATTATACAAAAAATATGACATTGAGGGCAGAATTAATTTTATAATTGGTACTGATGCTTTCAAAAAAATCGACACATGGTATGAATCAGATAAACTAAAAGAACTTGTTGATTTCATAGTATTTGTAAGGGAAAATGAACCTGATGACAAAAAATATGAAGAACTTAAATCTAAAGGATATAATTTTCAGTTTGCAAAAATGAATGTTGAAGATATCTCTTCAACAAAAGTACGAAAATACATAAGTGAAGGAAAAGATATCAGCCGTCTTGTAACAGAAAAGGTAAAAGGATATATAGAAAAAAATGGATTATACCAAGATAAATGAAGAAAATATTTTAAAATGGCTAAAAGAGAACCTGACAGAAGAACGATATATACACTGTCTGGGAACAGCAGAATGTGCCAAAAATCTGGCAAAGCAATTTAATGAAAATGAACAAAAGGCATTTGTAGCAGGACTATTGCATGATTGTGCAAAATGTTTTGACACAGAAAAGCTTCTTGAAATTATAAATAATAATCTGGATGTTGATGAAAATGAACTAATGAATTACAAGACTTTACACGCCCCCGTAAGTGCATATTGTGCAAAGAAAGATTTTGGCGTCTACGACAATGAAATTCTTTCTGCAATCCGCTGGCATACATTAGGGAAAAAAAATATGACAACTTTTGAAAAAATTGTCTTTCTTGCTGATAAAATTGAACCAAATACGAGAGATAAAGAATACAGGGAAAAAATATGCGAAATATTGAAAGAAAATAACGGATTAAACAAAGCATTATTAAAATGTTACAAAGAAACAATAAAAAGTCTTGTAAAAAGAGAGTTAAAAATCTGTCCTATGACGATTGACATTTATAACAACCTTATTGATATAACAAATAGTAAAGAATGTAAATAAATTGAGGTAAATGTAATATTTTCGTGATAATATAATTTCATAGAGAGGGAATAAACTATGAAATTATTGGAGATTAAGAATAATCTTGTAAAAATAGCTTACACCGAAGATGATAATCTGGCACTGGCTCAATTTATAACGTTAGTTGATAATAATAACTCATACGTGGGTCAGATTGTTAATTTAAAAGCTGATGTAACCTCAAACTATGCAATAGCAAAATTAATCTTCACTTTTAACAGCGATGGTATTGTTGATAATTATGACGGTTCTATTCCTTCAATGAAAGCTCAATTATCAAAATTAAGCGCACGGGAAATTCTAAATTTGCTGCCTGTAGAAAAACCGATTGCTTTAGGAGAACTCGCACAGTTATCTGAAATGCTTAAAGTTGATGAAACTATTTTTGAAAAAAATCTTACTATTTGTGCAGAAAAATTTGACAATATTAACACAATAGTAAAAAATTGTACGGCACAGCTTGCAGAATATAAAGAAAAAGTCATTGTTATGGATATCGACCATACCTTTGGCGAGTTTGAGCCTGTAAGGTTTAAACGCGATTTTAAACTCCCTCTTAATGCAAGAATGATAGATTTTATCTATGAAAACGATTTGTCTGAAGTTGACGCAACAAGCAAAGCAGTTATACAGGATATTTTCTACGAGGTGCAAGAATATACTAAAACTATAGAGAATAACTATATCCCATTTGACAGCTTTCTTAAAGTTGTTTCACAGCAGTATGAACAAACTGAAATTCCTGAACTGGCGCTATTGAAAAACAAATTATTGAAATATAAAGAAGAAAATATTTTTGCTGAATCATTAGAGGATTTAGATGGCCTAAAAACGGCAATTGATGCAAACCAAATAGTTTACATTGATATAGCTGATGTTTCAGATAATTTACAGAAAGAATTAATAGGCTATATTCATAATATATTAAACAGCACAAATCAGTATATTTATTGCTTTGTCAAATTAACAAATAAAAATGCCGATAAAAAGCTGCTTAAACAAATTCTAGATAACGATCATATATTCACAACTATAATATGCAGCCACAATTACAAATATTTACCGGAGTTAAAACAACGTGCAGAAAATCTTATTTTCTTTGCACCTCAGACACTTCAGCATGATTTTGCAAGTTATAATACTCTTTTAAACAAATTAAATACAAATGAATTTATTGTATATGGTGCTTTAACACAAAATGTACCGTTTATTGTTGAATTATCTGAATTTTCACAAGAAGGCTTAAATGAAACAGAGGAAACAATAGAACAGCCAGTAATTGAAACAGAAAATCCAGACCAAATTCAACTTGAGCTGCAAGAACATGAAGATATGGAAGAGCCATCCGAGGAAATTGAATTTGAAGAAAATATAGAGCCTGTACAATTTGATTTTGACAGCTTCGACGATGAATTCAGCACAGCAGAGCCGGTTATTGAAGATATTTCAGCAACTGAACCTCTTGCTGAAAAAATTGAAATAGAAAATCCTGAACCAGATGTTCATGCTGAATTAGTCGAACAAATTGCCAAAGATGTTGATGAAGTTTTTTACACAAAACCTGAAGATACACCATCTATTGAAGATATCACTTCAAACTCTGAAGATAATCTTACAGAAGATGATTTAGATTTTATTGACGATATATCTCTTGATAGTCCTGTGGAAATGGAAGAAGAACACGAACTTGGTGATGACAGCTTTGAAACAATAAACGATACACCTTTTGAAGAAGAACACCCGCTTGAAATTTCTAAGGAACCGTCTGATGAGACATTTGAAGAAGAAATTATAACAGAGGAGCCTGTTTTAGAAGATATACCAACAGAATTTGAAATTTCTAATGAAGAAGAACCTGCGGGAGAAAGTGATGCAGAAGAGCTTTTAAATGAACCTCAACCGCCGGTAATTCCTGTATATCCTGCTGATGAACCGGTATTACCCGAAGATGCTCCTTTATTTGAACAGGGAGATATGGTATCTCACCCAAAATACGGTAAAGGGGTTATAGAAAAGCTTATTAAATACGGAAACAAAACACTCTGCTCAATTTCTTTTGAAAATGTTGGCAGAAGATTGTTGGATCCTGCTATATCAGAACTGCAAAAATTATAATAAAAAGACCGGTTAAATTCCGGTCTTTTTATTTTCTTAAACTTTCAGCACCTTTCAAATAAACAAATCTAGGAACAAAAGAAGCTTCGCAATTTATTACAATCAACACGCGCAAACACCTTTTAATTGAATTTGGTACATCCAGCTCATTATAACACATCATTGCAATATTTTCCCAGCCTAAATCAACTCTTGCAAATCCAGCAGGAAATGCTGCATTTAAATCCGGTGTTAATGTAAAAATTACATGCGAAATATTTTCTCTAATAATTTTATTTTCATTAATCATTGCCTTAAGAAGTTCAAGTGTTGCCCCTCTTAAGGCTGCCTCTGTATTATTTTCAACAGTAATTGCTCCGCGTATTCCTTTTGTTATCATTTTTTTAATCCGTTATACCAATCACGTGCAGACATTTCTCCTTTGCCCTCAGGTTTAACTCTTAAAAGCATAAGGCAGTCTTTACCGCAGCCAACAAGTATTCCTTCTTTTGTAACCTTTAAAAATTCACCGCAAGCCCCACAATCTTCAACAACACGTGATTCAAGAACTTTTATTATTTTATTATCGTACATGAAATATGCAGACGGAGATTTATAGATTCCTCTGATAAGGTTATGAATATCACAGGCTGATTTTTTCCAATCAATTTGCATCTCGTCCTTTGTAAGTTTATTTGCCATGCAAACACCGTCTTCACATTGCGGTATCGGAGTTAAACTTCCGTTATAAAGTTCAACAAGAGTTTTTTCCAGTAACGCCGGCGACATATCACTTATTTTGTCAAACAACTCCATACAGTTCATTGTATCTGAAATTTTTATTGTCTCACGAAGGCAGACATCGCCGCAATCAAGCCCCAACTCTGTAATCATTGTGCATATACCTGTTTCTTTATCACCATTAATAATTGCCCGCTGAATTGGGTTTGCTCCGCGGTACTTTGGTAAAAGCGAAGCATGCAAATTTATAGTCTCAAATTTTGGGATATCCAAAACTTCCTGGGACAGTATTTGTCCGAACGCAAATGTTACAAAAAAGTCAGGTTCCAACTTTTTCAGTTCAGCTTGAACTTCCGGTTCTTTTCTTATTGATTTTGGCTGGAATACAGGAATATTATGTTCTAACGCGAACTCTTTAACAGGCGACATAGTAAGTTTATGTCCGCGTCCTGCAGGTTTATCCGGCTGAGTAACTACACCGACAACATCTATATTATCAGAATTGAACAGATACTCCAAAGACTTTAATGCTATTTTCGGTGTTCCAAAGAATACGATTCTAATCATTCAATTCTTTCTCCAATTCCGGTTCTGCAATTAATCTTTCCGGTTCAAGTTCGGGCAGATTAAACTTTTTCAAGACATTTTCCGTTTCAAAACGATTTATACAATGGTCTATAAATAAAATTCCATCAAGATGGTCAAATTCATGCTGAATAGCACGAGCTAAAAGGCAGCCGTCCTTAGCTTCAAGGGTAAAAGTTCTACCGTTCGCATCTTGAGCTTTCACCATAACATTTTTATATCTTCTTACGTCAGTATAGGCTTCCGGAAAACTTAAACAGCCTTCGTTGCTAATAATCGCGCCAGATTTCTTTATAATTTTCGGATTTATAAACACAATTGGATTTAAAGGCTCATTGCCGGTAGAAACATCAATTACAAAAACCCTGTAATTGACTCCAATCTGCGGAGCTGCGAGACCTACACCATTCTGTGAATACATCGTATCCAAAAGATCATTAACCAGATCTGTTATTTTACGGGAAACCTTATGAACCTCTTTTGAGGGCTCCCTTAAGGATTTTTCACCATATCTTAAAACTTTCTTAATTGCCATAAATACCTCTCTAAATGAGATTATATTATAAATTATACTGTTTTGCAATTAACGGACATTCAGAAACTTATGAACCTGCGGAATAAGTCTAGTATTTTTATGGAGTAAAACAAATTTATCAAGAACTTGTTCTGCAAATTCAGTTTTTACAGACATTTTATTGTCAACCATTTCAGGCTGCAAAACCAATTCAATATTATGCTTATTAGCTAATTCAGCACACATTTTGATTTCCGCATCTGAAATATATTCATTAAAGACTATTTTGGCAAAACATTCTTTTTGTTTAGCTATTGCAAAAAATTTGTCATGAAATTTATAAGTATCTTTAATACCTGTCGCACTTTCAAGTTTTATATCAGCAGCAATAATGTCTAAAAAATCAATAATTTCACTCAATTTGTCCGCAAGCGTAGCATTTGTTTCAAGATAAATTGTACTTTTACCGGTCAAAGGCAAAAATTCTTTTAAAAAACCGACAGACAATAACGGTTCCCCGCCAGTCAAAGAAATCGAATGAATTTCATTTAAATTAAAGTTTTTATTTAAATATTCAGCAAGTTCCTGAGGAGAAAATTCTTCAAAATATTCTTCAGGTGAAAATTCTGTATCACAATAATTGCATTTTAAATTACAATTACAAAAGCGGATAAAAATTTGTTTATAACCTATATAAGGCCCCTCGCCTTGAATAGATGCAAATATTTCTTTTAGTCTGACCGTACATTTATTCATTTAATAAGTTCTCTCTAATGTTCTCCGCTGCTATTTTTTTAAGTTTTTCATACAGCTTTACTTCATCATCCGACAAACGTTTTGGAATTTCAATAGTCACAGTAACTATCATATCACCGGATTTGCCTTTTTTCTTAAGACCTTGACCCGCTATCCTGAATTTTTGACCTGAAGAAGTACGCTCAGGTAATTTCAATTTAACATGCCCGTCAAAAGTCGGTATAGTTATTTCACCGCCAAGGACAGCTTCATAAGGGGTTATCGGAACATTATAAAGAATATTTAAGTCGTCATATTTAATTTTAGAAAGACCTGTAACATTAATATGCAAATACAGATCGCCATTTTTGCCGCCGAATTGGCCTTCACTGCCTTCGCCTTTTAAACGCAATTTTGCACCATTTTTAACGTTAGGAGGTATTTTGACGTTTATTCTTTTGTGTTGGGAATAGTCACCCGCTCCATTACAGACATTACATTTAGCACCGTTTATAAACTTTCTGCCTTTACATCTGGGGCATAACTCTGTATGTACTACATTGACAGTTCTTGTAGTTCCGTTAACAGCTTCCTTTAAGGATATAGTAATATCTGTATTTATGTCTTCACCATTTTTGGGCTGTAATTTCTTTTCATCTTTAACGCCTCTTGAAGTTTCAAAAATTGAAGAAAAAATATCAGAAAAATTTTTTTTATCATCTTTAATTGAATTTGTTTCATTCCGGGTATGTTTTTTAATTCTTTCATCAGCGGAGGTCTTTTGTCTGTATTCTTCTTCAGCCTTTTTAGAAGAAGTCTTTGTTTTTTCACTTTTAAAAAATCCATTCAGAGTATCATATTGCTTGCGTTTTTTATCATCAGAAAGTGTATCGTAGGCGCGTGATATTTCTTTAAAGCGCTTTGCTCCGTCAGGATTAACATCAGGATGATATTTTCTTGCAAGCTTACGGTAGGCAGATTTTATTTCTGCCAATTCA
This sequence comes from Candidatus Gastranaerophilales bacterium, assembly GCA_947857085.1. GTDB lineage: Bacteria > Cyanobacteriota > Vampirovibrionia > Gastranaerophilales > Gastranaerophilaceae > SIG32. The sequence continues at coordinate 11,058 of CANUDF010000033.1, forward strand.
CTGTCAGGTGTAACTCCTAAAATTTCGTAAAAATTCATATCTTTATAATAACAATAATTATAAAAAATTCAACTTATTTAATTAACTTAATTACATATATCCTTGCGATACTTCATCCCGTCAAAAGCTATTGTTTCAAGGTCATCTTTTAATATTTTTTTAGCACGGGATAATGTAGAAGCACAGGATGTCAGCACAAAATTACTTCCTTTTGATGATATATACTCAAAATATTTGTTTTGTTCGGCACCTGTAAAACTTATTTCAGAATCAACCAAATCTAAATCGGGAATAACCTTTCCATCAATTCTTGCATTAACAAGGCATGAGACTGAAAATTTATCATTAGTAAGAATATCCTCGTATTCATCTGCAAAGAAACCATTTGCACATGCTTCAAATAATTCAATCAAATCTTCATCAACTAAATTAAGAACAGCCTGTGTATCAAAGTCCTGCATAAAAGGTTTAAACTCCAAAACAGTATACGTATCTGGGGAAGTAAGCACCGCATCTACACCTAATATACCTAAATACGGTGTGCCCTTTTTTTCAAGATAGTTTATGGCATTCAATATAACATTTTTAAACACTTTTTCTTGAATTTCCAAAGGAACTTTATAATCAGGAGCGAATGCACCAACTCCGGAAGTAATAAGTCCGCCATTTCCATCTTCTGTAAATTTATAATTAGCAACAGTAGTCAATGGAATTGCATGATATCCGTCAGTGACAACATACATAGTAAATTCATGCCCGTACGCATATTCCTCAATTACAACTTTATTTTCACCGCGAAGTAATAAATCTTCCGTAAAACATTTAGCAGTTTCATATGTTAGACAGCAGAGCCTGTCATCAGCAATTTCATTCATGTCACATCTTGCAACCAGCGGATAAGTTGCATCTTTCAAATAATCAAGTGCAAGCGGTAATTTTTCGAATATAGCAAAACGCGGTGTTGGAACATGCAGTTTGTATAAAAACTTTTTAGCATAAGATTTATTTATAGCAAATACCGCACTTTGCGCAGACGGCGCAAAGATAAGTTTTTCATTTGCCTGAAACAAAGATGCAATATCTTCTTTTATAGCTTTTTCTGAAACTGCCACCGTCAAATCAATATCATTTTCTACTGCAAAGTTAAGAAGTTCAGTTACATTACATTCCCTGATATCAACACACTCAGCAAAATTAGCCATCATAGAATTACCAGGAGCTACAAAAACTTTATCAACAATATTAGAAAGTTTTTTTGCTAAAGCATATGAATTCCCTACTATTAAAATTTTTTTGCTTTTCATAACAAAAATTATACTACATAAAAAGGAGGATTTTATTAAGATATTTTAAGATTTTTTACTAAGACGTGCTATAATAATGACAGGAAAAAATTTATTATTAAAATACCTACAGAGAGGGTTTATGGCAAGTATTGTAAATTTATTAACACAAGTATTATCAGGTCAAAATATATCATCAGCAGCACCTGTAAAAAGTAATACAGCATCTTCAATGGGCAGAAATCCGTTTGTAAATTATAACGGTGCCTCATCAAATACATATGCCAAAAATAACCCTGTACGCGGCGGTTATTTTGCAGGTTATTACAACGGCAGACAAAATATTGTCGGTCAAAGACTTTTTATAGAAGTGTAAACTTTTTCCCTCTTATGCTATAATTTTTATAATAGAAAGAGGGATATATGAGTAAAAAGGTTTTATTATGTGTACTAACTGCACTGTTAATTTATTTAATTTTTAACCGATATGTATTACAGTTTGTCTGGGTTAATCCTAATGTAAAAACAAGTGTTCTGCCACATATATCCAAATCTATTAAAGAGCTAGATAATGCCTTAAATCATTCTGTGCTTGCAATGAAGTCAAGCCAGCTGGATATACAGATTATTTATAAAAATGCTTACGGTTCCGGCTTTTTGAAAAATAATCCTATCCCGAATGACCTTGATTACTCAATAGGTGTGTATCTGGGGGAATATGAATATGACGGAAAAAACAGCTATGAAATTGCCAAAAGCATTGATGAAAAGATGACCGTATTTCAAACAGAATTCTACAGCTATATAAATACAATAGCACCAGGTAAATTTTACTCCGATTATGATGTATTAACCTCAATTCAAAGTTTATTTAATAAACGTGAAAATAATATTAATTCAATAAGCCGCTCTATACCTAAATTATTTGAACACAAAGATTATATAGTATATACTAACAAAACTGTATACAATGAAAATCAGCAGGCAATACAAATGTTATTTCCATTTGTACTAAAAAAGAATGAAATACTTATTGAGGATTACAGCCCTATTGAACTTTTTACAAACCTTGTAAAATATGATAAAAATACCCGTGGAATGCTTAGGGAAATTACTATAGTAACAGATTTTTATGTAGATATTAAAAAAGGCACAGATATTGTTAACGCTGAAATTGTTGCAGAATCATTTACCGGCCAGCGTTTGCAGCTTACCAGAAGATTTTTCGTACCGGTAGTTTTCGTCGGGAATTCATCTGCAAATTATCTAAAGCATCTCAATCTTCTTACAAATGATGATGATTATCTTGAATACAGATTATTCAATTTTAAAAGACATTTGCAAGAATTTTCTAATCTCAAAGAACTCCAGGAACGGCCTATAAAATTATTCAAAAGAGTTTTACAATGTACTGATTTAATTTTACCAGTACTTGATAAAAATACAACTCAAGATATAACAAATACTATTGAAGAAAATTTGAATAATCCTAATATTCAATTAGTTAATGATTATCAAACTGCATTTGGCAATATAATACAAATTACTACTATGCCTAATCTTTGGCTAAAGGCTCAATACAACAATAACCAAATAACCCGCCATATAAATACAATGAAGCAGATAGTTGCCGAAATGAAAAATTCTGATGGGTTCAATAAAGCCGAAATTGAAGAACTTGAAAAATTTACAAATAATCTTGCTGAACGGGCAAAGTTAATTAATTCAGAATTTAGGCTCAAAGATTTCTACAAAACAACCATGAAAGAAGCAGGGCCAATTGCTAATATACTTGACAAAATTGTAAATGACAATACAAAAGATAAAGAGAAAATTTTAAGTTATATTGATACGTTCTATAAAATTATGACAATGGCCGGTTTCCATAAAATTGAAATGTGCTGGCTAGACAAAAATCTACTTGGTATAGTAAAAGATGATTTTACTTCAAAAATTCCCGAAGATGAATTAAAAAAGATGGCGGCAGAAAATAAGCTTGCTGATGTAAATTACACCTTTATAGACAGATCTGTTCTTTCGGGGCCAAAAGTAAGATATTCTGTTTGGGTAAGATATAATGCTAGTGAAAAAGAAAATGAAACGTGGGAAAATATGAAAAAACAATTGCTGGATGATAAGCAAAACTTTAAATTAAAAAGGGAATTTACATTTTCATTTTAGTAATTGTTTAGCAAAAACAATGCTTAGCATATAACAAAAGAATATATAAAGCAGTATTTTTAAAATACTAAAATACACAATATTCTCCGGAACAAAAAGAAGTTCGGTAAAAACAAATGATAAACCGCCAATTAATACTGAAAGAACAGCAGTTTTTAGTACACGAAAATAACTCACATAATTAATATCTTTAAATTGGATAAAAATATTCATAAAAAATAATATAAGAATTGAAGCCAGCATTGCAAAACCTGCACCTGCAAGATGGAATTCTGGAATAAGCATAAAATTCAGATTTAAACAAATTAAGCCGGCGAGCAGGCTGACAGCCATTTCAATATAAGTTTTATTTTTTAAATGATATTTTATGTTAAAAAGTTTCATCAACTCATGAAAGAATAAGCTGACGGCAAAAAATGAAATTAAAATATAAGCCTGCGGATACTTGTTCCCGAAAGCAATACTCGTTATTTCTTTTGAATAATAGCAGAATAAACCCGCAATCGGTATAAATAACACGCAATAAAGCTGTATTGTGTTCGTAACAAAAGGCTTAATCTTAATTTTTGTTTCAAACTGTTTTATAATTGTAGGAAAAACTGCAAACAAAAACGTAGAAAATATAGGTGTGAGCATACTTGTTATAAGCAGCCAGGAAACTCCGGCTACCGCAGTATCGGAAAACAACCTGTCATATTGAAAAACAAATTTATTTATATTCAAAATCGCCCATATACTTGTATTGGTAATTATTTGTGGAAGAGCATACCGTAAGCTTTCAGTTAATATAGTTAGGTTGAAAGCACAGGCAAATTTGAGTTTTAAGCTTATTTGTTTAAGAATATAAAAATCAATTAAAAACATACTTATTGCCATTCCGGTAAGAACCGCAAAAACATTCGGCATAAAGCCTGTAAACAGTAAAAATAATGCAAGTAATGAAATCTGGTATATTACAATACTAAAAGTATATAAAAACGGCCGGTTTAAAACTCTAAGCATCTGATATAAAAATTGTCTTATTCCTACAGGAATAATAATAATCAAAGTCATAAATAATACTTGCTTTGGTATAAAGAATTTTTCAACAACAAAATCAGAAAATAAAATAAAACATAGAATAATGATTGTATAAACAATCATTGTCAATAAAATCAAATTAGAAAAAAATTCATCAAGTTTGCCGGCGCATCTATATTTTTCATAAAACCTTAACGCTGATTTAGTAATCCAATCTGTAGAACACGTACAAACAAGATTTAATATCCCTATAGCAAGCTGAAAAACGCCTATTTCTTTTGCAGACATCATATGCGCCAAAACAGGCACAATAATTAAGGAGTTCAAGACAACAAGAAATCTTGACGGTAAATAACTCAAAAATGTCGAAATTATAATGTTATAGTTCTTATTTAAAACGGAGTTAAGCATTAAAGTATTAATAATCCATTGACCAATCTGCTTTTATAATTCTGTTAAAACAACCTGAACCGTATGAATTTGAACGGCACACCTCAATAGAATCCTCAGAAATCTTATCCCCGACAAACCCGTCAACATATATCCAGAAAGTAAATAAATCCCTTCCGCCAATATTAGGTTTTGCAGGACCATTAATATCAACTAAAACAGTAACTGGTATAGTAGAATCAGGTTTGCTTGGCGTAACACATATAGATGCACCGGTAGAAATAGATGCACAGTATGCCTCTCCCTTTTCAGGCAGTTTTACAGCATTATTATCCAAATTTTTGTATGATGCTGCAAAACACGAATCCGTTTCAGTTTCGCAATCATCAACAACTTTAAAATACTTTTTAATAAATGCACCTGCTGTATTTGTCACAGTATCTGAACTTGATTTTATATATAATGAAGAATTACTTAGTTTTTTAACCCTTTCATCAATCATTAGCAATTTTACAGCATTAGCAACTGCAGTATATGTTCTTTGTAATGCAACAACCTCAGATTTTTTACTAAAATGTGATACTACCAAAGGTACAGCTACAACAAGAACAATACCTATTATAGCCAGTGCAATTAAAAGTTCATTTAAAGTAAATGCTTTTTTCATACAAAACAACTCCTTTAATAATCCATCTTCCAATTATTCTGCTGTAAATAATCAAAACAAGTATAAAAATAACCATCAAAAGTGGTACAGTCATCAGCTAAATCATCTAACGTTTCAAATACACCGGAATCAGAATGACCAGTGACATCACCATTATTTTTTACATATAACAAAAACAAATCTTTACCTAATGTATTAGGTTTATCCTTTCCATTAGTATCTATTATCAATTCTCCGTCAATGTAATAACCATGATTATCAATTACTGGTGCTGTATAACCTATAGACACACCATTTTTTAATAAAACAAAAGTATTATAGCGTGCCAGAAAATCCGTTCTAACTCTGCCTTCGCTTATATCACGGTATTCATCTGCAAAACAACCTACATAATCATCATAACAAGTTTTAATAATATTAAAATATTTTCTTAAAAATACTAATTCCTCTGTATCATCAGGATAAACAGGGGTAAAATCTAAATCGTCATACTCCTGAACTTTTTGCTCAAGCATTGCCTGTTTTACATATGTAGAAAACTCATTATATACATTTTGCAATATAGCTATATTTGTACTTCCAAACGCATTACGTATCATATTGGGAATGGTTAATACCGCAATAATCCCAATAATAGATAGAGCGATTAATAGTTCTGATAATGTAAAAGCTTTTTTATTCATTGAAAAATATCCTTAATAGTCCATAACCCAGCCGCTTGCCTGCAATTCAGAAAAACACGGCTGTCCGTAATCAACTCCGTTCAAACAATTATTGCGCCTCACTTCAATATCATCAAATTCATCATAATAAGAAGTACCAAGCGAGCCATCTGAATAAACACCAAATGCAAATAAATCCAGACCGACAACATTTGGAGCATCTTTGCCATTTACGTCAACTACAAAAATAGCCTGATCGGTACCCTTTTTAAAAAAGCCCACAACTGCACCGCTTGGAAGTTTTGCGTAATGAGAATCAGTACTGTCTTCATCTGCGAATAAAAATTCTGACTCATCAACATCTTCTCCATAAATAGACTTGTAAGTATCTGGCAGGCAATCAACATAAGACGCTCCGCAATCCGAAGTAACTTTCAAATATTTAGAAAAGAAATCTCCTTTCGTATCACTAAACAGAGACGAATCATCAAGATTATTTATACGTTCTTCAACCATCATATTAGTCACAGCGTCACTCAAAGTTTTATAAGTTGCCTGTAATTTTGCAACATTTGATTTTGTATAAATATTTTTAGTTACATTAGGTATTGTTAAAACAGCAACTACACCAACTATAACAAGCGCTATTAATAATTCTGATAATGTAAATGCAAATCTTCTCATAAAATCCCCATTAATATATTTTATATTCCCAATTTAACATTTTTTCCGGCAGGTGTCAACAAAATTTGTTACTTTATTTAAGTATTAAACTTATTAAATTTTGTAACAGAAAATAAATATCACCCTTGACCTTGAGTTAACTCCAAGTTGTAAACTAAAAAAGTAAAGACAGTAAGAGGTAAAATATGAGTAAAAAAGTATTAGTGATTTCAGGAAGTCCGCGCAAAGACGGCAATTCAGATATTTTATGCAACGAATTTATAAAAGGTGCACAAAGCAGCGGGCACGAATGTGAAAAAATATTTTTGAGAGACAGAAATATTAATTATTGTACAGGCTGCGGTGTATGTAACAGCACACACAGATGTGTACAAAAAGATGACATGGCAGAAATTCTAGACAAAATGGTTAATGCTGATGTAATCGTAATGGCTACTCCGGTATATTTTTATACAATGGATGCACAGTTAAAAACACTAATTGACCGTACAGTACCAAGATATATGGACATACGCAATAAAGAATTTTATTATATAATTACGGCAGCAGATACAAACAAAGCGAACATGCAAAGAACAATCGAAAGCATTCGAGGTTTTACTGAAGATTGTCTGAGCGGTGCTGTTGAAAAAGGAATACTTTACGGTCTTGGTGTATGGCAAAAAGGTGAAGTATTAAATACACCTTTGATGCAGCAAGCATATGATTTAGGTAAAAATGTTTAATAGCAAGGAGAAATATAATATGAAAATTTTAGACAGAGTAAATACCCCTCAGGATGTTAAAGGCCTTTCAAAAGATGAAATGGAATTATTAGCACAGGACATAAGAGAGGTTATTATAAATAAAGTAAATCTAATCGGCGGACACTTAGGCCCTGATTTAGGAATAGTTGAGGCAACAATAGCATTACATTATGTTTTTAATTCACCGGTTGACAAATTCATATTTGATGTTTCTCACCAGTGTTATCCGCATAAAATGCTAACAGGAAGAAAACTCGGCTTTATAAACCCTTTAGAACATCCTGAAATTTCAGGCTATTCGAATCCGGCAGAAAGCGAACACGATCATTTTGTAATAGGTCACACTTCAACCTCTGTAACTTTAGCTGCAGGTATGGCAAAAGCACGTGATTTAAAAGGTGAAAAATCAAACATAATAGCCTTAATAGGAGACGGCTCATTAAGCGGCGGGGAAGCCTTTGAAGGATTAAACAATGCTTCTGTCCTCAACAGCAATATGATTATTATTGTAAATGACAATGAAATGTCTATCGCTGAAAATCAAGGCGGATTATATAAAAATCTGGCACTTTTACGGGAAACAAACGGAACAGCCGAAAATAATGTATTTACAGCAATGGGATTTGATTATTATTATGTAGAAGAAGGTAATAATGTTGAAAAATTAATAGAAGTATTTGAAGAAGTAAAAGATACAGATCACCCGACAGTAGTTCATATACACACCCTAAAAGGTAAAGGCTACAAACCGGCGGAAGAAGATAAAGAGACCTACCACTGGCAGTTACCGGGCTTTTTAGATAAAAAAGGCAATGCACCTGCTGTCGAAACCTACGACTCTCTAACCACCGATTACATAATAAGAAAAAAAGAAGAAGGACTTCCTATTGTAGCAATATCTCCGGCTACGCCCGGAGCAACAGGTTTCAGCAAAGAATTCAGAAAGCAGCTGGGAAAACATTACACGGATGTAGGAATTGCTGAACAGCACGCTGTAGGTTACGCTTCAGGTATTGCTAGAAATGGCGGGAAAGCAGTTCTTGGAGTATTAAGTTCCTTTATCCAGAGAAGTTACGACCAGCTTTCACAAGATTTAGCACTAAACAACTCCCCCGCAACAATTCTGGTATACTGGGGAAGTATATCAAATGCTGATATGACACACCTGCAAACATTTGATATCCCATTAATTAGCAATATTCCGAACATTGTTTATCTGGCCCCTGCAAACAAAGAAGAATATCTGGCAATGCTTGACTGGTCAGTAAAACAAAATGAATACCCGGTTGCTATCAGAGTTCCCTTTGGAGAACTTGTTTCAACAGGTATTGAAGATACAACAGACTATTCAATTTTAAACAAATATAAAGTTGAAGAGCCGGGAGAACAAGTTGCAATATTAGGACTTGGCAACTTCCAGAAACTTGCAAAAGAAGTAAAACAGGAACTTCTGAATAAATTAGGTATTAATGCAACTTTAATTAATCCCAGATTTATTACCGGTGTAGATGCCGAATTACTTGATAGTTTAAAACAAAACCACAAAGTTGTAATAACACTTGAAGACGGTGTTCTTGACGGAGGTTTCGGCGAAAAGATTTCAAGATACTACGGTAATTCGGATATGAAAGTTCTGAATTACGGCGGCAAAAAGGAATTTACAGACCGCATGCCGCTTGAAACACTTTACAAACGCTATAGACTTACAAAAGAATTAATAACCGAAGATACCGCAAAAATTATCATGTAAAATTCATGCTATAATATTCTGGTATGAAAAAGTTATTAATCGTGTTTATATTAATTCTCACATGCCATTGCTTTGCCTTTGGCATAGAGGATGTGAAAAAAGTTTATCTTGATGAAGCAATTAATACAGCTTTAAAAAACAACCTTGATTTGCAAGCAGCGCAATTAAATATAAACATAGCAAAAAATAATATTAAAGCCGCAAACAGACTTCAAAACCCGTCTGTAGAGGCTTTTTATTTTTTAGGTGCTGCCGGAGCAAGTGAACCAAAACAGCTTGGGGTAAGTCAGAATATTGAAATTGCTAAAAGAAGTGCACGTAAAAATCTGGCAAAATCAAACTTAGAACTTGCAGAAAAAAATGTCAATTACACAAAATTTGACTTAAAAATGGACGTAAGAGAGGCTTATATTAATCTTGTTGCCGCAAAATCAATTTTGCATACGCTGGAACAACAGAAAGCGCTGCAGGAGGAACTTCTAGATATAGCAGAAAATCGTGTAAATGCCCGTCAAGTTCCCGAAATTGATGCTATACAGGTAGAAATTGCTTTAAACCAGCTTATTACGCAGGTAAATTCAGCTAAAGTAAATGTAAAGACAGCACTATCCAGCTTTAATAAAATAATAAATGACCCAAATAAAGTGACATATGACAGCATGGATAAATTATTTTCAGAAGAAAATAATTTTGAAGAAATGCTGACACCTCCCCCGGGTTATGCATTTCCGAAATTTGCGGAAATAGTAGAAAAGGCGCTTGAAAACAGATACGATATACAAATAGCAAAGCAGGAAATTGATATTGCAGAAAAAAATCTTACTGTTGTTGCACGACAGCGGGTTCCTGACATTTCGCTTTCCGGCGGATATGCTTATCAGGTTGCAAGCCACAGCAACAGCGGCAATTTTAACAATGGTGCTTACGCAGGAGCAAGCCTTGTAAATATTCCGTTATTTTATAACTATTCACCTGAAATTCAAAACGCGGCTTATAAAGTTCAACAGGCAGAGTTAAACTATACTTCTGTTAAAAATAAAGCCATAAAAGACATAAACGCTGCATACGAGAGATTTTTAACAGCAGTTGAAAACTTAAATTACTATGAAGATAAAATTTTAAAAAGCTCCGAAAAAATGATTGAAATGTCAAAAGACAGTTATGAAGCAGGAACTTCTGATGTTACCTCTCTTATTGTAATGAAACAATCATATAAATCAATCATAGTAGGTTACACGTACGCCCTAACTGAATACTATAACA